>JADFXA010000005.1 GCA_015233755.1 Desulfamplus sp.
CTAAGTTCTGTCTGTATTAAATTTGATAGATGATTTTAAAAGGGTATTTCTTAATGAGGTGCCCTTTTTTATTTAAAGGTGGGTTATGGATAGACAATTGATTTTAGCACGAAATCTATTTGTGGCAATATCTATTATATTATCGATAATAATACAATTTTTTAACTGTGATTATGCAGATGCTAAAGAAGAACCTGCTCCAGAAGCGCTAATTTCTCCAACAACTCAACTTCTTTTAGGTACTTGGAGCCAACACAACAACAGGGTATATACACTTCTGATCATAAGAGCCAATGGAAAATGGACATCTGATTATAGAGTTGAAGGAGCTGCCTCTAAAATAGTCGAACGCAAAGGTCAAGCCTCTGGAAAATGGACTCTTGAAGATAAAAGACTTACCTTTACTGTTGAATCCTCTGATATAGAAGATGTGTGGCCTAATGGCACTGTTGACCTTGAGATAGTTACAATAAACAAAAAATCAATGTCATTAAAATACCCAAACTCAAGAGTTACAACATGGACAAAAGCTCGCGTTGAAAAAGATAAAAAAAAGAAGGCAGGAGCAGCTTCTATCACTCCTAAAATTTCAATGAAACCTATAGTTGTGAATCTAAATAAGCTAAGTTCTAAAGATAGTAACAGATATCTTTGTATAGCTTTAGAACTCCACCTTGAAGAGATGGAAGCCACAGCAGCTATTCCGAAACTCCACCCTCGTGCATGGGATTCAACTATTCTATTCTTAAGTTCTCTTTTGTATAATGATGTAAAAACTTTTGATGATATGAAGTTGGTTACAAATAGACTTGACAGACTACTTGCTCCATATCTTGATGGATTGCTTACAAAGGCTGTATTAACCCATGTAATGGTCACATCAAGCATGGATAAGGTAAATGAATTTATTATATCACATTCTCTACCACCACCACTTGAGACTCCTCCTGATGGTGAAAAAGCATCAGAAGGGGAAGGGAAAAAAGATGAAGAGAAGAAAAGTAAAGCTCATTAATACCATCAAATGGTGTGGAGTTTGTGAGGGATAAGCAGAAAAAAATCAAAAATGGAATTACAATTAAAAATTTGCAATAAAAGTTTAAGATAGCGTAAAAAAACATAGAAAATTAAGGAATATAAATAATGGGTAAAACAGTTGCTGAAAAAATATTTGATGCACACCATGTTGATTGTCCATCTGGAGATATTCATGTCATAAGTTTAGATGCTGTATTTTGCCATGAGATTACAACTCCAATTGCAATCACAGATTTGATGGAGCGTGGTAAAGATAGAGTCTTTGATCCATCAAAGATAAAGGCTGTTATTGATCATGTAACTCCTGCTAAAGATTCTAAGACAGCTATGCAGGGTAAAATCCTTAGAGATTGGGCAATAAGACATGGAATAAAAGATTTTTTTGATATTGGAAGAAACGGTGTTTGTCATGCCATTTTTCCTGAAAAAGGATTTGTACGTCCAGGCTTTACAATAATCATGGGTGATTCTCACACATGCACTCACGGAGCTTTCGGAGCTTTTGCCGCTGGAGTTGGAACAACTGACCTTGAAGTCGGAATTTTAAAAGGAGTATGTGCTTTTAAAAAGCCTGAATCAATAAAAGTTAATATATTTAATAGTGCAAATAATCCTCCTAATTCAGGTAATCTACCCAAAGGGGTTTATGCAAAAGATGTTATTTTATCCTTAATTGGACAGATTGGGGTAAATGGAGCAACAAATAAAGTTGTAGAATTTTGTGGACCAGTTGTAGATAAAATGTCTATGGACGAGCGTATGACTCTCTGTAATATGGCAGTTGAAGCCGGAGCGACAAGCGGAATTTGTGCCCCAGACATGGTAACAGTCGAATATTTATGGCAATTTATCAAAGATGAATACACTTCAAAAGAGGCGGCTCTTCAATCTTTTTCCAAATTTAGACCAGATAATGATGCAAATTACTTTAAGATAATTGATATGGATATATCTTCACTACAGCCGCAAGTAACATTTGGGTATAAGCCAGATCAGGTTAAACCAGTTTCTCAGATGGAAGGAACACGCATAGATCAAGTTTATATTGGCTCTTGCACCAACGGCAGATTAGAAGACCTTGAGATTGCAGCCTCAATTCTTCAAGGCAAAAAAATTGCCGATTCGGTAAGGGGTATTGTCTCTCCCGCAACTCCTGATATTTATTCTAAAGCATTAGATAAAGGCATTATCAAAATATTTATGGACGCAGGCTTTTGTGTAACCAACCCAACCTGCGGAGCCTGCCTCGGAATGAGTAATGGGGTTCTTGCAGATGGTGAGGTTTGTGCATCCACTACAAATAGAAACTTTAACGGCCGTATGGGTAAAGGTGGAATGGTTCACCTTATGAGTCCAGCTACCGCTGCTGCATCTGCAATTAAAGGTTATATTGCCAATTCAGACATTTACTTGTTGTAAGTTATAAAAACTTACCAATCTTCAATGTAATTACTCAATTTACAACACTCTTGAAATTAAAAGAGAGCTATAAAGAGGTGTAAAATAGATGAAAAATTTTAACGGAAAAGTTCTTTTTCTTGATAGGTCTGATATTAATACAGATGAGATAATACCAGCAAAATATCTTACAGAAATAAGTAAAGAGGCTCTTAAACCTTACCTGCTTGAAGATATTGTTCTTCAAGGTTTTAATCAAGCAAAAGATATTAAGGGTAAATCTGTTGTCGTAACACGAGACAATTTTGGTTGCGGCTCATCACGAGAACATGCACCTTGGGCATTTGAGGTCAATGGGATAAACTTGGTTATTGCTTCAGGGTTTGCAAGAATTTTTAGGCAGAATATGTTCAACTGCGGCATGATGGCAGTTGAAATTGACAAGGCTTTGCTTGATAGAATCTTCAATCTTTTTGCTGATAAAGATACAGCAGTTGAAACTGATATGGATAAGATGACCTTTAAATTCATTGCTGATGATTTAATTGAAATAGTGCCTTTTACAATTAGTGAGTATGATTTTTCTCTTGTAAAAGCAGGTGGTTGGGTTGATTATGCGGATAAAAATTATTGATTGTTAAACTCGGTTTGATTCCCCGCTGCTTGTGGCGGGGAGCTTCATTTTAATTAAGTTTTACAATACATTATAAAGAGTGATTTGTTATGAAAATTATAGAACCCTATTTTGAAATATTAATGATGGCAGAGACAAAAGATATTTATCGCCATTTAGAACTTGCGGCTCGTAACTGCTACAAGTCAGAAGAGCATATTGCCGAAGGAACTGCAGAAGAATTTTTAGAGCGTATCTTAAAATCTGGGCATGAGAGCGTTATTGAACATATCTCTATCACAGTCAGAATTGTTTGCGATAGAGGAGTCCTTGCAGAGCTTACACGCCACAGACTTGCAAGTTTCTCTGTTGAGTCAACTCGTTACGCCAACTACTCAAAGGATAAATTTGGCAGTGAAATTACCTTTATAAAGCCATTTTTCTGGCAAGAGAATTCGCCTGAATATAAAGAGTGGGAAAAGGCTATGGAAGCCTCTGAAAAGGCTTACATGAATCTTATAAAAAATGGAGCAAAGGCTCAGGAAGCAAGAAGTGTTCTGCCAAACAGCTTAAAAACAGATATTATAATTACTGCCAATATCCGTGAGTGGCTGCATATTTTCAATCTTCGCTGCTCAAAAGCCTCCCACCCGCAGATGCGTCAAATTATGATTCCTCTGCTTGCAGAGTTCAATAAGAGACTTCCTGTGCTTTTTGGTTCAGTTTATAATAAATATAAAGCATAATCTTCTTAAATTATTTGACCTCCTGCAAAAACATTTTTTTATCCAGTAAACTCAAGGGGTCAATTCAAGTTTTGCAGGAACTCTATTGTTCTAAAGTTATTTATTTACGCTGTTGATTTGGTTCTGATGCCTCAACATCTCTTCTAAAACTTCTGACCACCACATATTTTTAATATTTGGCATAGCATGGCCCATTCCTTTGATGATCTTTAATTTTGCTTGAGGTATTGCATCTGCCGTTGCTTGTCCACCTGATAGAGGAACTAACGGATCATCATCGCCATGTATAATAAGCGATGGTATTTTAAGGTTTTTGAGAGCTGAAGTTCTATCGTTTTGCGTTAGAATTGCAAGATATTGACGTGCAATTCCATCTTGATAAAAAGAGCGATCATAAGATTGGGCTGCTAAATTCCTATGAAACTCATCATCAAATGGAAGACCATTCCCATGAGCTAACCTAAAGAATTTAACCATGTGTTCAATATAGTTTTCGCGTTCAACGGGAGCGGGAGCAAGCATTGCCTCCATAGCCTCTTTTGTTGGTTGAAAAGCTCTATTTTCCCCAGAATGGCTGTAGATAGATATTAAACTCAATGTCTTCTCAGGATACTTTATAGCAAAAGTTTGAGCAATAAATCCGCCCATTGATATACCGCAGATATGCGCTTTCTTAATATTTAGGAAATCAAGTAATCCTGCTGCATCATCTGCCATATCATCAATTGTGTATGGAACTGGCTCTGCTTTACCCATAAAAAGAGCAAACATTTTTTGCATAATCTCCTGCATACTCATTCCATTGCACTTTTTAGATAACCCAATATCTCTATTATCAAACCTTATAACATAGTAACCGCTATCTGCTATCTTCTTGCAAAACTCAATGTCCCATGCAATCAGTTGAATACCAAGGCCTGCAATTAATAATATTGCTGGAGATGATGGTTCTCCAAATGTCTCATACTCAATATCAATTCCATTACTTTCGGCTTTTGCCATTTACTCTGTCCTTTTTTAATTTGTCTATATTTGTAATATTATAATTTTAGTTATTACTCTTCCCAATAAGTTGAACCACAACCCGGTGTTTCACAAACTTTCACCTTAGAAACTTTTATGTATTGGCTATTAAGATGAGAACTGAGCTCTTTGTAAAGAAATTTAGCAATATTTTCTGATGTTGGATTGACCGTCTTAAATGGTTCAAGCTCATTTAGGTTTGTGTGATCAACTGATTTTAAGATTTTTTTGACACACTCTTTAACATCTCTGAAATCAATGCCAATACCTATATCATTAAGTTGGCGGCATTGCACAAAGGTCTCTATAATCCAGTTATGACCATGTATTTTTGAGCAGTTCCCATTATAACCATTTAAAGCATGAGCTGCTGAAAAGTGATCTTTGACATATATCTCATATACCTCTGATTTACCTTGTTTATCATTTTCATAAAAACTTACCATAAATATACCCTTAATTTTGAACCCTACTTATTTAATAACAAAAAATAATATATTATACTTTTGTAATATACATTTTCCATAAATTCGCAATATTATCTTTGCCAAAATTTTCTCTACTTAAGCTGTCTTTCATTAAACTATCTTTTACAACTGAGCGGCTCACCTGATCTTCTCTTATAAAAACACCTTTTACACTTGATTTGATTTTATCATCAGCATATTTTCCATGAACATAAGTGCCTGCCATAATATATTCGTCAACTTTTATGACTGCAATACCCGGGTTCTTCTCAATCCATTCTGATAGAGTATATTTCTCTCTTACAAATGACTCTATCTGGGTTTCATTATCTTTCACCTGTTTATAGTGCTGTTCAATAGTCTCTCTCAAAACTCTTATATTATCATGGCAAATTACAAGTTTACGACCTGTATCATTACTATTTTTAGTAACTCGATTAAGCTCTGATTCCAGATGTTTTGATTTACCACGATCTGTTGAGCTATCTATTGATGAGATTGAAGATAAAATATCCATACGCTCATCTTCATAATTCTCTTTAATAAGAGTTAGACGGAGAACTTTCTCTTCATTAGATTCAATTTCAAGCTCCAAAATTCCAATTGCATCTATTAGTTTTTTGTTTACCTCTTTTATCTCTTCAATATCTTGTTTAAGCTTTTCAAGAGTTCTTACTGCAAAAGTATCTACACCAACGCGAATAACGCTTGGGGGAGCTTTCTCCACTCCAATCTGCTTTGCATAAACCCCCATTTTTGCTGAAATCTTTGACGCTATGACAAGCCCCCTGATATTACACATCCCACTACACTCAATATTAGACTCAACAACCTCTTTGTCAGTTTTTATATCATCTACACAAGATATTATGGAATTTTGTATAAACTTTGCTGAAAGAGAGCCTTGTGCTGATATTTTAGATTGATTAATACCTTGTTGAACAACTATATTACCTTGTGCAATCACAGTTGCACCGTCTATCTCTTCAGCACGGACATTATGAGCCTTTACCCTAAACCCATTTTGAATACAACCTTTTACATTTACATCGCCTTGATAATCAATATTCCCAGTTTTAAAGTCAACATCTCCATTAACAACAAAGGTGTCATAAACATATATTGTGCCATCTGAGCCAAGTTTTGGCTGACCAGATACAGCAGCTATAACTTTAAGTTTATCTTCAGTAAGAGTTGCACCTTTGCCAGCTTTAAGCCTTATATCCCTTGTCGGCATAACTCTAACTGTATCATTAAAGATATTTTTTCCAACTTGGCCTTGAACCGCACTTTTTTTAATTGCTAAAACAGCCCCTTTTTCAACCTGCGGAATATTTCCCCTTTCGCGGAAATCAATTGTCCCATCTTCTCTAATCGTTCCAGCTCTTAATCTGTTTTTTGTAAAGAAATATTGCACTGTGGCATGTTGACCCTCTATCGGGGCATTACCTTGGGCAATTCTAAAGGGTTTAGTTAAATATATATCAGAATCAATAAATTTCTGGATAGAAGCATTGTCAACAATACCATGAATAATATTGCGAGACGCTAAAAGCTCTTTTATTTGACCTATGCTCATATCTTTATCAAATTGTTCATTTTTAAGCAAATATGCAGCATTTCCATCACCCTTAACAATTAATCTAATGCCAGATGGAAAAACTTCTGATTGTGCGAAATTTCTACTATCTCCCTTAAAACTTCCAATATTTCCTGTATCTTTCTTTCCTATTGCACTATTTTTAGAAAATTGCTCAAATGAATTAGAAGAGTTTTGTTGTTCAGCATTAATACTATTATAACGGTTTTGTTCACTTAGAATAATATCTCGCTGTTGTGGCGTGAGCATTCCAGCATCAACCAAAATATTACCAAGTAAAGCATATTTTTTTTTATTTTTTAGAAGCGAAGTCTGCTCATCTAATGCTAAATCAAGCATAGATTGGGTAATAAAACCTTTTTTAATTGCTATGGAACCAAATTTTACATCTTGCCCTCTTGCAAACATAGCCCTTGAAAGAGAGAAGAGCTTATCACAATCTTTTTGTGATATAAGAGTTTGGGCAACTAAATATTCAGGTATTGCATCATATTTGTTTTCAAGGTCAGCACAAGTTTTGACAGCTTTTTCAAGATCAGCTGCAGTTATGATTCCATGCTTTACTGCAAGCTCTCCAACTGTTAGACCTAAGCCTGTAATTGCGTTGATGTTTGCCATAGAGATTTCACTTCAGTGTGTCTGTTTTAACAAAATATGGTTATTATACCCGCAAGGATAAAATGGGATTCTATGATAAATTCTAATTGCATACTGTGATCAATTTTTCCTTTCTCATGCAACTTTATAAAATAGAGCATTGATAGCGGAATAGTTGCAATTAGGATTGCTGACGTTGATATTAGACCTGACAAAGCAGATAAAAAGAGGGTTGTTGACGCAAACAAAAGTATGTTTTGGATAATTTTTTGGCTCTTCTTCTCTCCTAATATAATTGGGATTGTCTCTTTCCCTGTTATTCTATCTCCTTGCATCTCTAAAATTGCAAAAAAAGATGTGCGAGCAAAAAGAATTGATGTTGCAAAAATAAATGGAATAATAAACAAAATACAAACTAATAATACTGTTTTTCCATTATTAGAGTTTGACAAAGCTGGCAGAATTGATGTTACAGTTCCCCATGCAGCAGCAATAAGAATTGTCTTTGACCCTGGAACATCCTTTATTCTTGTAATTCGCCGTCCTAAAAAATGAATCTTGGGAAAAGAGTCAGAATCGGGAAAAATTTTCTGGTTATAAAGAAGTCCAAGAATACTCATAAAAGATAGAATTACAAATGGTAAAACTCCAGTTGTAAATGAGAGAAAAAGTCCTCCCGCCCCGCTTAAAATAGCTATAAAGGCAAGAATTTTCTTATTAGATTCATAAAATTCCGCTCTTTCAGGATTATTATATCTATCTGATTTTATTGAAAATAGATTATTCAAAATCTGCATAGATAAAACATAAAGCATAGAAATAGAGGCATGAATTAAGTTATGGTCAATTTCTTGAAGCTCTGAACATGCATAAGTTAGACTTCCAGCACCAATTGCAAGGAGTAAATTACTCTTTAGGATGAAATCTCTAACACTAAGAAGGTATGCTTTTGGTGACGGTTCATCTTTTTTAAGAGCTTCTTCAATTGCACGACAACTCTTTTTTATTATCCAATTTGGAGTTGATGCCCCTGCTGTAATAGCAATAGATTGAGCTTGAGAAAGAGCTGCCATATCAAGCTCTGACACATCTTCAATATGAAGAGCCAATGGAGTAGTTTTTTTACACATCTCAGAGTTTAAATAGTCAGTCTTATTTAGATTATAGGTAGTAGTTTGAGAGTTTGACTGATGAGTCGTAGAGCTGTATTGTCGATTAGAGAGTGTTTCAAAAGCAATTTGGGCAAGCCTTCGAGTATTTCCACTATCTTTACCACCAACTACAATAACCGCATCGCTTTTTTGAGCAATTTCACGGGTCTCTGCTTGCCTCTTTTCAGTTGAATCACATATTGTATCAAAAACTTTGTAATGTGGGCAATTTTTTAATACCCAATCTTTTATAGAATCATATAATGCAGTATCTTGTGTCGTTTGGGCAACAACAATTGCTTTTTCAAATGTTGGAAGTTTAGACAGCTCTTCAATAGTTGATACTGTATAGCCCCTATTAGTTTCAGAATCCTCGTATTCTCTACTAAATTTAACTTCATCAGATGTTTTATTAATTTCAGTCTCTTCGGATTCTCTATTAATTTTCAATTTGCCTATTCTCTTGGAATAACCCATAAGCCCCTTAACTTCTGGGTGATCCTTATCTCCTATTATTATGGTGGCAAAACCTTTGTTTGCGTGTTTTCTAATTATGGTCTGAACTCTTATAACTTTAGGGCAAGTTGCATTAATAACTGTAAAACCAGCATCTTCGAGAGATTTGTGTTCATCTGGCGGCACACCATGAGCACGAATAAGAACCGTTCCCTCCCCTTTTTCAGGAATATGATGCATGACAGGAATGCCCTTCTCCTCAAGCATATTGAGAACTTGAGGATTGTGAATCAAAGGACCATAAGTGCAAATAGGGTCAGATGTTTTATTGGCAGCATCTAAGACCATATCAACAGCCCTACGAACACCCATACAAAATCCTGCTGTTTTGGCTATAGTAATTTTCATAACTAATGTGAGTTTTAGTTTCATTTATCACCCATAAACTAACGCTTATGGGCTGACTTTATTCAAAGATTAGTTCAAGATAGCTTTTTTAAAAACTCAAGAATCTGCTCAAACTCTTTATTATCTCTAAAAGTTATCTCAAACTTGCCCTTTTCTCCATGCTTTTTTATGGATACTGGACAACTTATCTTGTTTGTAAGATCCGAACAGATATTTTTAATCAAATCAATATCTTGAGAATGAGCATTTCCCTTTTTAGCCTCTTTTTCAGATTTAACTTTTTTTACAAGCTGTTCAGTTGCTCGAACAGAGAGATTTCTTGCGACAACCATCCCCCATATTTTAATCTGACTTTCATCATCTACAGCACCCAAAATAGCACGGGCATGCCCCATTGTTATCTCATCATCGGCAAGGCTTTTCATAATAGGGGCTGGTAAACCGCGAAGTCTTAAGAAATTGGCAATTGTTGATCTATTTTTTCCTATTTTTTGGGCAACCATCTCTTGAGTATATTGAAATTCGCTTATTAGCCTGTAATAGGCTTCTGCCTCTTCAAGAGGGTTTAAATTAGCTCTTTGAACATTCTCAATAATTGACACCTCAAGAACCTGCTCATCTGTCATCTCCCTTATAATTGCTGGTACATGCTCAAGATTGGCGCGTTTTGCTGCTCTAAGCCGCCTCTCTCCTGCAATTAACTCATATCCAGCTCCACTTCCATTTTGCTGTTTTCTTACCAAAAGTGGTTGGAGAATTCCTTGTTCAATTATTGAATTCGTAAGTTTTTCAAGCTCTTCTTCAGAAAAAGATGTGCGGGGTTGAAAACGATTAGGAACAATATCTTCAACTCTGCACATGAAAAAATTAACTGACTTTTCATCTATATCTAAAGAATCAATATTTGGAATAAGGGCTGATATTCCCCTACCAAGCCCTGTTTTTTTTCCTATCTTCATATTGATGGTCATCTTGCGGTTGGCTCCCAATTGTTTTGTTATAAACTAACACGATTTTAAGCTGATACCTCTTTTGCAATTAACTCATCTGCAAGTTCAAGATAGCTAATTGATGCAAAAGAAGATGGATCATAAGTGATTACAGGCATTCCAAAACTTGGGGCTTCTCCAAGTTTTACGCTTCTTGGAATCTTAGTCTTAAATAGAAGCTCTTTAAAATAACCTTCTGCATCTTGAGCAACCTGTCTTGAGAGATTTGTTCTTTTGTCAAACATGGTCATAACAATGCCTTCAATCTTAAGAGATGGATTAAATGACTGTTTGATGAGTTTAATAGTCTTTATTAGTTGACCAACACCCTCTAATGCAAGGAATTCACTTTGCAAAGGTATAATAACCGATTGGGCAGCAGTAAGGGCATTTAGAGTTAAAAGGCTTAAAGATGGCGGGCAATCAATGATTATATAGTCAAAGTCAAAACTATTATCTGCATTAACATTGCTCTCTGCTCTATTGTTATTTAAAGTTGCAAGAAGTTTTTTTAGTATCTCTTCTCTGCCTTTTGCTGCCATCATCTCAACCTCAAATCCAATAAGCTCAACATCAGATGGAGCTATCATAAGATTTTCCATAGCCGTAGGTTGAATCACGTCTATTATATTTGCCTCCCCGATAAGCCCGTGGTATAGAGAGTAGTCAAGAGAAGATTTGTTTATTCTTATTGCGGTTGTTGCGTTTGCTTGAGGATCGCAATCTACAAGAAGAGTCTTTTTACCTTTCTGTGCAAGGGCTGCCGAAAGATTTACAGCAGTTGTTGTTTTGCCAACCCCGCCTTTTTGATTTGAAATAGTTATTATTTTTGTCATAAACTTAATTTATCAATATTATATTTTATATTATAAGTAATAGTTGCAATCCTATATCTTTCTTAGAAATTATTTTTTCTAAGCTCTAATGCCATTGGATGTTTTGGGTCAATTTTAAGTATCTGAGTTAAGTAATTCTCTACAACATAAGGTCTCTTTTTTTGACCATATATTATTGCAAGTTTAAGCTTTAAATCAATTTGCTCTTCTTTTGTTAGATTAGTTTCAATGTTAGGACTATTATTAGCATCTTCATAGCATTGCAATGCCTTATCAGGCTCATTAGTTTCTGTATAAATTTTGGCAGCTTTTAACTTTAAATCAAGCCGTTCTGGTTCTTCTTCCATTAAATTTACAATCAAATCTTTAGCATAAGCATATTCTCCATATTCAATACATATATTTATAACATTGTCTCTTATTGATAGAGTATCTTTAGATTTTTTCATCAACCGAGTAAATATATCTAAAGCCTGAGACGACATACCTTTTTCAATAAGTTTCTCACCTATTTCCACACCTTTCTCAATGATCTGTGGACCAAACACCCTTGCTTGTTCATAGTAATTAAGAGCATTGAGCAAATCATTTTTTTTCAAATAAAAATCTACAAGCAAAAACCTTGAAACATCATCTTCTCTATTGACTATAACTGCTTTTTGAAGACACTTTTCTGTCATATTTTCATTATTCACTTTTTGATATAACAGCCCAAGGTTTCTTAAAATTCTTGATGCTTTTGGTTTTTCTTGAAGTGCAAGACGTGTCTCTTCAATTGCTTTTTCTATATCTCCAGCCTCTTCAAAATCTCTTGCATTACGAAGATGAATAGTTGCTTTATCTGGATTATTGGCAGAGTAGATTACTATTTTGACCTTCTCCTCAAGTGATTTCATTGTTAAAGGTTTAAGCAAATAGGCATCAATATCAGTTTCTGCAACATTGAGGACAATGTCTCTTTCTGCTTCAGCAGTAATCATAATTACAGGCATGTCCCTGAACTCTTTTGTATTTCTGATTTTAGTGAGAAGCTCAATCCCATTCATTACAGGCATATTCCAATCAATTACTGCCATATCAACATGAACTTCAGAGAGCATTTTCAATGCTTCCTTGCCGTTTTCTGCATGGCGTATGTTGCTGCCGAGCTGTAGTTGTTTAAACATGTTGCGTATGGAAAGCCTCATGCTTTTCATATCATCAACTATCAGAACTGACATGGTGTTTATATCGATCATTTGCACCTCACATACTATCAATAATAATTACTTTTATAGGATTCTCGGTCATAAAATTATAAGCATAGAGTTGACAATTTTTAAACAGTTGTCAACTCTTTAGAAATATTTAAAAGGTCAAGCTATAGGATAACCAATAAATTCAACAAAAATCTTAAACTCTTTTTTTACCTTGTCCATTATTGATAGAGAATCAATCTGGCTTAAAGAACCACTTTTAGCGGCCGTTTCCATCTCAAGAGCAGCATTTTTAAGTAGAGATGCGTGAACATTTGCAGAAGAGCCTTTTAGAGCATGACTTAAAGCTCTAATTGTTTCTGATTCACCAGCTTTAACAGCCTTTTCAAGAGAGTTTACAATCTCAGCTGCCTCTTCAACAAATGCCCCTAATATCAAATCTACACTCTCCTCATCTCCGCCAAATCTCTCAACCATCGCAGCTTTATCAAATGGTTTTAAGTTATCTATCAACTCCTCTTTGTCAAATGACTTTGAGCTATCTGTCAACTCCTCTTTGTCAAATGACTTTGAGCTATCTGTCAAGTCCTCTTTTTCAAATGAATTTGGGTTATCTACCAAAAAGTCTTCTTTTTCTAAAACATCTTCTAATATCTCTTTTGGTGTAGAAATTGTAGAATTATGAATTATAGAATTAGTGCTAAATGAATTTTGATTATATGGAGTTATAGAAAAAAATTTTTTAAGAATCTGAGCAAGACTTTCAGGGTCAACTGGCTTAGATATAAAGTCATTCATACCAGCTCTAATACATTTTTCTCTATCACCTTTCATTGCATTAGCTGTCATAGCAACAATCGGGACATGAGAATAAAAACCTTCAACTCTGTTTAAACTATTTAGCTCTTCATCTTCTTGAGATAACTTATTATTCTTAAATCTTTCAGCTCTTTCAAATTCCCGAATCATTTGAGTTGCTGTAAAACCATCCATTACAGGCATCTGACAATCCATAAATATAATATCATAATGGGTTGACCTTACTTTGTCCACACCTTCTTTACCATTAAAAGCCTCATCAGCATGATACCCAAGTTTTGATAAGAGTGTTTTTGCAACAATCATATTTGTCTCATTATCTTCAACCACAAGAATTTTTTTAAGGTGCTTTTTGTTCTCTGCAATAGAGTATCTGGTTACAATAGCGCTATTTAGAATAAAATCGCTGCAACTATTTGTCCGTTTAGAGGTTATGGATCTAAGGCAATCGTTTAAGAGTTCACTATCAACTGGCTTGCTTATATATGCTGAAAATCCAAGTTTTTCAAAGTGTTTAGCATCTCCTTTTTTACCAGTCCCTGTAATTAAAACTAATTTGATATCTTTAAGTAAATCTATCTCCTTAACCTTTTTTATCAAACTTTCAGGGTTTATACTACCGCTTTGAATATCAACAATAACAACATCAAAAGTTTTTCCTTTACTATTAAAATCTCCATTTTCTTCTATTTTACAACTATTTTCATTATCATCATTATCAAGATCAAGCAATTTTACTCCATTGATAAGTTTCTCAATTGCAACTTCAATACTATCTGCCGCATCATTTTTAATATTTAATGTTGTAAGCAACTCCTGGAGATAACGACATGCTGTTAAATCATCTCCAACAACAAGAACATTATGAGTCATAATTGGTTGGCTTATCATGTTTTCAACATCAATATTAAAGTTTATATCAGAAATATCTTCAGGTTGCTGCTTTTCAAGCTCAATTATGAACCAAAATGTGCTGCCGATTAAATCATCACTCTCAACACCTATTTTGCCGTTCATAAGCTCAACAAGCATTTTACAGATAGATAATCCAAGCCCTGTGCCGCCAAATTGCCTTGTTGTTGATGCATCTGCTTGGTGAAATGGCAGAAATAGATTGCTAATTTTATCTTTTGGAATACCAATACCTGTATCATCAATGGAAAATTTAATACGTGCATGGGTATCTGTCTCATCTTCAAGAGAAACCTTAATAGTAACTCCACCACTTTCAGTAAATTTAATAGCATTCCCTGTAAGGTTATTCATAATTTGGCGAAGCCTGCCCGGATCGCCCTTAAGAAGTCTTGGGACATCAGGAGGCATGATAAATGAAAATTCAAGACCTTTGTTTTTAGCCTGAATTGCAGGCATTGCATTTATATCTTCCATTGTGATTTGAAGATCAAAGTTTCTCTTTTCAAACTCTAACTTACCAGCCTCAATTTTTGAAAAATCAAGAATATCATTAATGAGAGATAACAAGGCATTTGCACTTGAAAATACAAGGGAGGCATATTTTTTTTGTTCAGGAGTCAGAGGCGTATCCATAAGAATGTGCATCATTCCAATAATGCCATTCATAGGAGTTCTTATCTCATGGCTCATGTTGGCAAGAAACTCACTTTTTACTTTGATTGCCCGTTCTGCCTGAATTTCATAATCGTGAAATTTCTCTTTCAGCTCTTGAAGCTCTTTTCTCAACGATTCAAGCTCGTTTATCTCGCTTTCATCACTTTTAAGAAGAATTGGCATTTTATTATTTGTAGTTAGTGTCAAAGCATCGTTAATCATGTAGCATCTCCTGAAATTTCAGCTTCTATCTTGAGTTTTGAGAAATTCGTGAAATTCAACATCATAAATATAGAGAAGAACAAGTGTAAGACCAAAAACCATAGGACCATAAAGAAGCCCAGTTATTCCAAAATAGTTAAGCCCCCCAAGAATTGAAAAAAATATAAGAAGAGTTCCCATACCAGCCGAGCCTTTCATAAAAAGCGGTCTTACAATATTATCTATTGTACCAACAACAACTACAGACCAGATAGCAAGAAAAATAGCATAACCCCATGAACCTGAAATAAAAAGCCATATTGCAGCTGGCAGCCAGATAAGGGCAGTCCCAACAAATGGTATGAGTGAGGCAAACGACATCACAGCCCCCCAAAAAAAACCCGGAAAGCCACATATCGCAAAAGCTATACCACCAGCAGCCCCTTGCGAGAGAGCGGTTATCAAAGTCCCAAGTATAGCAGACTTTGCAACTGCTTTTATCTTTTCAGTTAACATCTTTTCATGTGTAGAAGATAAAGGACTTAAATGCAGAATGTAGTCAAATATCTTTTTTTGATCTTGAACCACAAAGAAAAAGATAAAGGTCATAAGAAAAAATTTGCCAGCTACTGAGGAGATATTAGCAATTATATATTTTCCTTGACTCATCATAATCTCACCAGCATGAGACGATACGGTTATCATAAGTGAATGAAAATCAACACTTTTAAAGAGGGTATCTTCAATATGTTCATGGAAGAGAGCTAAAGCATCTGATATAAATGGAATCTGTGCCACTCTCTCAATATTACCGTCAGCAATCCAACGATTAATAGAATTCAACGAGAGAATACCCTGCCTGATGACTGCTGAAAATATAAAAAATAGAGGAATGATAATAACCAAATTGAGCAAGATAGATGAGATAAAAGCTGCAATATTACTGTTATATTTACATCTCATCCTTATCCACTCATAAATAGGATGGGTAAGAACTGACAAGATAATTGCAATTACGATAGGATCAATATAACCCTTTACCATTCTCCAGCACAAAAAAAGAGATACAGCTATCATTATAAAAAGAAAATAGTGAGAGATATTAAGTTTACTTTTATCTGTGGAGTTGCTTTTCACAACATTATTCCTTAAGATTTAATGTTCCATTTACTAAAATAGCCTTTATAGCAAAAGATACCCTTTCACACGCAAGGGGTATCTTCCACTCTTTTTTATCCCTTATTCCAACAACATTTGAGGCAGCTCTAACCTCAAGAAATGGTATATTGTATAGTGCTGCAATATGGGCTGATGCGGCTCCTTCCATTGACTCCATACACGGTTTATTAAATAGTTTGAAAATATTATCTGCATCTTTATTTGTTGATGTAATGGTGGAAACCGTTACAAAACCACCAGAAACTACGTTACAGGCAAACTCTTTTTTCTGAAAACTATTTATACTACCTTCTATGATAAGGCGTGATTTTTCAACTATATTGTTGTCAAAACTATAATATTTATGCTGATTAATTAGGTATCTATTATTCCTATTATCCATGAGTTCAACTAAATCAAGATGTGTATAAACCTCAGAGGCAGCAACTGCAATGTCTCCTATTTTTAGCCCAGAATCTTTAAAAAAACCAGCAATGCCTGTTTGGATAATAAATAACGACTTGTTATTATTCAAAAAAGAGTTGTTATTATTAAAATTATCTATTTTGAGACTATCAATTAAACTCTCAAGATAAACAGTCAGGGCGTGAGCCGCATTTATCACCCCAATGCCTGTTATAATAACTGTGAATTCTATTGAAAAATTACTATTTTTGAGAGTTTGAGGAGTTTGCTCAAAACAATCAGAGCAAGATAAATTATCAGAATAAGATGGATTAGTAAGATTTGCTTTAATGATTCTTATACCAGAAGTGGTTATCGTATCTGATAATATATTTGAACAGCTAAGGAGGGGTTTTATCTCCATAAGAGTTGCTACAACTATTGAAAAATATCTATTGACCACTTTTAAACCAATTTGATTATTTGATTAACTACACCTATGTTCTACGCGATTACGCCCTTCTTCTTTGGCTTTATAGAGAGCTTTATCAGCTCTGTTTAGAAGTTCTAACATCAAAGCTTCTTCTTGGATAGGAATCTCTGAGCTTATTCCTATGCTTACTGTTACAACACCTTTATCAGAGAGACAATGCGCCATCTGAAGGCTCTCTACATTTGAACGAATTTTTTCTGCCAATTTTACTGCTCCATCAATATCTGTATTTGGAAGAATCAAACCAAATTCTTCTCCCCCATATCTTGCTATATAATCTGCTGGTCTTTGAATAGAGTTTTGAATTGTTGATGCTACACGTTCAATACAATTATCTCCTTCAATATGACCATAGGTATCATTATATTTTTTAAAATAATCAATATCAATCATTCCAACAGTAAGGTGATTTCCTTCTCTTTTTGCTCGTCTCCACTCTTGCTCATAAGTTTGGTTAAAATGGCGGCGATTAGGTATTTTAGTGAGACTATCTATAGTTGACAGCTGTTCAAGGTCTTTATTAGATAAGGATAGTTCCAACTGGAATCTATCAGATATTCTCAAAATACGCTGCATTTGCTTAAAGAGTCTTTCGTATCTAACCAAAAGCTTTTCATACTCTTCTCTTGGAATCAACTCATCTTTTTTTGATAATACTTCATGAGATTCTCGAATTATATCTTCTTCAAAGGAGAAGAGACTCTTTGTTGTCATGTTTTTTGCCATAATTTATATTTTGACCCTATTTGAACCTGGTTGCTGGAATCTCGACTAAATTAAAAATGACATTAGTAGATATATCTTCTTTAAATTCTTCTCCACACTCCAAAGAGGTATCATCATCTTCCTGATATAGCCAATTGATTACTACAGATTTACCATCTTCTGCTGATTCGTCCAACATTTCAAAAATATTCATAAGTATTTTTGAACTACTGCTATTAAAATAAGACATTTCAATATCTATTATTATATTTTTTAAATAGGGTAATGCTAAATACTCTTTTAACCACGCAAAAACAGGGGTGTAAAATTTGGATGAATTCTCTGGATAAGATTGCCCTTTGATAGATAATAGATGTTGTTCAGGATCAAAATGAATTGCTGGCGTAGATTTAGATGCCTCTATTATTAAATGTTCCATACCGCCCCCTAAATTTTAACATTTATAACAAAGAAAGAGTGTGTTGAGTCAATATCTATAAATTGGAAATCTAAAGGATATGTCGCCTTTCGAGCCATTTCAATAAATCCTAAACCAGCTCCTTTACTCCCCAAATGGTTATTACCGCTCTTACGCCGTTCCTTATAAAGAGATTTTAGCTCATCTTTTCCCATATCTTTAATAAACTCAAGATGTTGTTTCAATAGTTCTTCATCTTCCTTAGAAATTTTATTACCTGCCAATACATAACTATGTTCGCTATTTTTTCCGACAATTAAAATTCCTAAACCAAAATTACTTTGCTTATCGCCTAAAGTATTCCTATCTGCAGAGTAGTTAATAATATTTTGCATCTGTTCAACAAATATCGAGAAAATTTTTTGAGATGTTGTAAGTTTAGTCTCTTCTAAATCCATTTTTTGCTTTAGTGTCTCTCCCATTCCTTCTAAAATAGATTGAGAAACAGGACCGCTGAAACAAAATATAATACCTTCACTTTGTAACTGTTCATGAAATTGATATATATTCATACTATATTATTATCTCCTTTTATAATTAAAGGGGTAATTTTAACTCCCATGACTGTAATATCATCACGCTGAGGCTCTTGTCTGCAATGGTTTATAAATTCTTTTTCCAAATATTTGTATTGTTCGTCCATAGGGTAGCTTGCCCAAGTGTTAAGAAATTTTTTAAGCCGTTTTGTTCCATATTTAATTCCTTCTTCATTGGGTTGATCAGAAAAACCATCAGTAGTGAGATAGATTGTTACGCCATTTTTTATTGGGATTTGGTGGCTTGTAAATGTTCGTCTTGCCTCTTTTTGACGACCCCCAATACCTTTACGATCTGATTTTAATTCATTTATCTCTCCCTCAGGGCAGCAGTAATACAAAGGGTGGTGTGCTCCAGCAAACAAAATTGATTCTCTTGAAGGGTCTATAATGCAAATAGCTATATCCATACCATCTTGTGCCCCAACATCAGTTATTGCAAGTTGTTCTTGTTTCAGGGCTTTACGGATACCAATATGCAGCTCTTCTAAAATTGCTGCTGGTTCAAGAATATTTTTTTCAACAACAATTTGAGAAAGCAACGCATTCCCAAACATAGACATTAAAGCTCCGGGTACCCCATGTCCTGTGCAATCTCCCACTGCAATCACTGTTGTTCCATCAACTTCAGAAAACCAATAGAAATCCCCTGATACAATGTCTTTTGGACGAAAAAAAAGAAAGCAATCTGGAAAATATTTAATTAAAGAGCTTTTAGAAGGAAGGATCACTTGTTGAATGCGTTCAGCATAAAGAAGGCTGTCAATAATTCGTGCGTTCTTTTCAGACAATTCTGCTTCAGAACGGAAAAGTGCCTGATTCTTTTGTTCAATCTCCATGTTAGATAGCTTTAACTGCTCAATTACTTCTATAACTTTACGCACTGCTGGTCTAAATACAAAAAAACCTTCTAAAGAAAGAATCAAAAGTGTTACAGTAAGAAGTGAGAGTTCAATTATTTTAAGCCGGACAACACGAGCTTTGGCTTCTTTATCATATTGAAATACAATTGAATCCATTCCTTCCACAAATGTATGTTCGTGGTTCAAGATGGTTGATACGGGAAAACGATCTTGGGTCTCTATCACTGTTAGAGACGACTGGATAGCATCAATATTCTTAAGAATTTCGCGGGCAGATTGAAGCATTTTCTGATGATGCTCTTCAATCGCCTCAAACATACGATTGATCTCTTCGCTATTTTTCCCGGGAAGGCCAATCTCAGCATCTCCATGTTGCAGCCCTCGATGGGAACGCTCCCACAAATCAGCAACAAGCAGCAGCTCTTCTGAATATCTCTTTTTTACAGCAATATCTTTGGCTGTGCCTATAACCAAAGCTGCTTTACTTAAACGTTGACTCAACATTCTTTGACGACCGGCAATATTAATAATTCTTGAATCGCTACTTTGAGTCTTTAAAGCAAGTTGAACAAATACCTGCCCTGTAATTGATAAAACCGCAACCATACTTAAAGCTGCAATATATAAAATAGTTAGTCGACGAGTAGAACGAGTCTCTTTTGAAATATCAATAGTGTTAGATTCAATATTTAACTCTTTAGCCATTTTTATTTCCCTAAGATAAGTTAATAATTATTGTTGTGATATTTCTATTGTCTGTTTAACGAGGTTAAAGAGATTCCTTAATGTTGGCACAAGAGCCGCTGCTTTCTCAATATCTCCATTTCTGCCAGAAAACTCAATATCTTCTGCTACCTGTTTTAATGCTGAACTTCCAATTATTGCAGCAGCTCCTTTTAGTTTATGGGCATTAGCCGCAACCTCTTTAACATCTCCTTTTTCAACAGCTTCTTGAAGTTTTGTTATCTCATTTGGTGTATCTGCAAGAAAAATTTTAACAAGAGATGCCGCAAGCTCCTCGTCTCCCATTACTCGATCTAACAATTCTGAAGCGTCAAAAATATCAAGGCTTGAGTATTGTGTAGTGATAATATTAACATAATCGATATCACTACCTATCGCTACATCATTATTAACATCATAGCTATCAATAATATTATCGCAGCTCTCAAGAGATTCAGTATCTATAAGCCACCTTTCCAATACTTGTGCCAAAATATCAGGATTGATAGGTTTTGAAATATAATCACTCATTCCAGCAGCTATACATTTTTCTCGTTCTCCTGTTACTGCATTTGCTGTCATGGCGACTATCGGAACATTAATATTTTCCATACCGGCAGCACCTTGCCTTATCTTTTCAGTTGCCTCATAACCGTCCATTTCAGACATCTGGCAATCCATAAGAATCAGGTCATAAGAGGTACGGCTGATAAATTCTAATGCCTCTTTTCCATTGTTTGCAATATCTGCCTGATACCCCAATTTACGAAGTATGCCAATAGCCACCACTTGATTGGTGATATTATCCTCAACCAAAAGAATTTTTGCATTGCTGTAACTTGTTTTTCCGTTATTCATTTTTAGACTGTTTAAGGTTTTTATATGGCTTAAAATTTGTCTATTTCTTAAAGTTGTAGATGGTTCTTTTATAGAAGTAGTATTTTTTGTTATAAATTGTATTTTTGACTCTGTTTCAGATGATGCCTCAATATCTACTCCAAACCGTTTTTCAAATTGAGCCGTAAACCAGAATGTTGTGCCGCTTCCACTATTGCTTCCGTCCTTAATCTTGCTTTCAAAACCTATATGGCCATCCATCATCTCTACAAGCTGTTTTGATATGGCAAGTCCAAGCCCTGTTCCACCATATTTTCTTGTTGTTGATGTATCTGCCTGAGTAAAAGGAGAAAATAGCGATCCCTGCCTTTCTAAAGGGATACCAATACCGCTATCTTCAACGGAAAACTTAATAGTTACCCTATTTTGTTCATCTTCCATATCAATAAGTGCAACATCAATAAGCACAACTTTTATTTTTACATAGCCTTTATGTGTGAATTTAATAGCATTTCCTGTTAGGTTGAGAAGGATTTGACGCAGGCGGAGAGAATCTCCTTTAAGCAGCAGAGGGACAGAAGTATCAATAAATGCTGTTAGCTCAACCCCTTTTTCATCAGCTTGGTGTGATATTAGTCTTAAAATATTATCGAGAACTAACTTGAGGTTAAAATCAACATTCTCAAGAAGCATCTTACCAGCTTCAACTTTTGAAAAATCCAAAAGATCATTAATTATAGATAAAAGAGATTCAGAACTTGAATTGACTATATCAACATAGTTACGCTGCTCATTTGATAATCGAGTATCTAAGAGTAATTTAGCCATACCGATTATGCCATTCATAGGTGTTCTTAATTCATGGCTTATATTTGCAAGAAAATCACTCTTTGCTTTGTTAGCCATCTTTGCTTTTTTTGCCATCTCTTTTGCAATAGATGTCTGTGATACAAGGTCTCTATTAAGAAGTTCAAGGTTTGCTTTTTGTAATTCAAGCTCATGTGTCTGCAGCTCAAGTTTCTCTTTTTGTAATCCAAGCTCTTTTTTCTGTCTTGAAATGGTAAGATGAGTATCTATTCTGGCAATAACAATTGGTTTCGATATCGGCTTTGTTATATAATCTACACAACCTGCCTCAAATCCTGCGGCCTCATCTTGAATATCGTTCATTGCTGTTATGAAAATTATAGGAATATCGGCAGATTTAGGATCAGATTTAAGATAGCGGCACGCTTCAAAACCGTCCATTTCAGGCATCATAATATCAAGCAGAATCATATCAGGATTTACTTTCTTGCACACTTCAATAGCTTCGCGTCCATTTACTGCAAAAGATATTTTATAACTATCTTTAAGCATCTGCTGAAGCAGTTTGCGGTTGTTTGCCTCATCATCAACTACAAGTATTTTTGGTTTTTCGGCAAACATTTGATTAAGTTTGTTTTCAAGCATATTTCATTAATCCTGTTCATTATAATTTAAACGATATTAAAATGGTAACTCAAACCAAAAAGTGCTGCCTTTTTCAACTTCACTTTCAACACCAATTGTACCTCCAATAGCTTCTGTTGCCAATTTACAAAATGCCATACCAAGACCTGTAGAATGAACTTTTATCTGTTTTTTAGACTCAACTTGAAAAAATTTATCAAATATTTTTTCATGATACTCTAACGGAATCCCATGTCCATTATCTGAGATTGAGACCTTAACTCTATCATCACTAACTTTTTTGATGCAGACATTAATCTTTCCGCTTTTTTGATCAGTAAATTTGATAGCATTGTCTATAAGGTTTTGGCAGATACGTTGAATAATATTTGGATCAGAAATAAAATTTGGAATTTCATCTGACTGTTCAAACGTTAAAATACGTTCTCCTTTTATAAAATCAAACATCTGGATTGTCTGACTTACAATCTGTTTAAGGCTTATCTTATATAGCTGCAAAGTCATCTGCTTTGCTTCAATTTTGCTTATATCAAGCATATTGCTTATCATATTAGTTATTTTAATTGCAGAATTTGACGCACCATAAATATATTTAATTAAGGAATCTGTACCTTCTTTGGTTTTCTCTAATTGCATTTTTACCATTTCAAGACTGCCCATAATAACCATAAGAGGAGATTTCATATCATGTGCAATCATGTGTATGAGTCCATCACGTAATTTCTCA
>JADFXA010000060.1 GCA_015233755.1 Desulfamplus sp.
TCCTATGATTATAAAAATTAATGAATCAGACACTATAATAGAAAAAGCAGACCCAAAAATTGACGAATTAGATAGTAAAATGCAATTAACATCTAAAATACTTGATACAACTATAGTTGATATTGATAAAGCTCTCAAACAAGTTCCAAATAATGGGATAGGCTGGGGATTACTGAAATACCTAACTCCTTTAGAAAAAGGTTTGTATTCACAAATCAATAAAGAACAAGAGCCGTATCCTGATATTAACTTCAACTATCTTGGTGAATTTGAAGCATATAGTAAAGATATGTTTAAACCAGCTTCGGAAAATACAGGTTCTCAAGTGGCAAAAAGAGCCGCGATAATACATGACTTAGATATAAACGGTGCAATTGTTCAGGAACAGTTGCAAATTATCTGGAATTATAACACAAAACGTTTTGCAAAAGAGCGTATCCACAAAATGGTTAATGATTTTTCGAATTTCTTGGAAAAGTATTTATGAATAAATTAAAAACTGTATTTTTAAATAAATTTAAATTAAATTAAAAAAAACGTATTTTTTTACCTACTAGTTTTAGGAGGCTTTTATGCAAAACAATTATAAAAACAAGGAGTCTAAAATGGAGTTTTGTAATCAAAATAAGAAAAAAATTTTGCGTTTAGCATTTTTTTCTATGCTGTCTTTGATTCTCTTGATCACAAGCGGTTGTTCTTCTGGAGATGATGATTTTGTTCTTACCCATCAAGGGCAATTTCTTGATGCTCCTGTTCGTGGATTAGATTATGTATGTGGTGGACAATCTGGTGTTACTGACAAAGACGGTATGTTTACATTTGAACGTGGTAAAGAGATAACTTTTAAACTTGGAAACATTCAGATTGGCGATACTGTTCCTGTAGTATCTGGTCTTAATGCAGGCGAATTTTTGCCAGATGTTTGGGTATTCACTCCTCGTATGCTTATTCCAGATGCAAAGAATAGAGACCCTGTAGTTGCAAATATTTTAAGATTTTTGCAAACATTAGATAATGATTACAACTTTTCTGATGGTATAGATAACGCTGCAAACGGTATCTACCTTTCAGATACAGTTATAAAAAACGCTGAAAATTTCAAAGGCTCTTTAAATTTCAACCTAAGCGAAGCAGAATTTGAAAAAGCAGCTGAGAGTGTTGTCAGCTCTCTAACAGGTGAATATCGCCATCTTATTCCCAAACTTGCAGCTCAACACCACTTTATACTTCAGTTAATAAACAACCAGATTGATAATGCCCTTAACCACTATGAAAGCCCTGGTGTTACCATGTCATTTGAAACCCCTTGTCCTTGCGATCCAAATGACACTGAGTGTATCGAATCTGGAGTCGTTGATGGAGTTGTGAGCTATGATAAATCTTCACACTCTTATATATGGAGTTTTGCTGCTGGATATGCTGATATTGAAAACAAGCGTCCAATGACAGTAGATACTCGGTTTAGAATTTGCAGCTTAACTAAATCTTTTGTTGCAATGACTATATTAAAGTTAGTTGAGAGTGGAAAAATAAAGAGTTACAACGACCCTATAGTTGATTATCTGCCAGCGTCAATTAAAGATACTTTTAAAGAATTTGCGGCTGGAAATACAATTACAATTGCACAGGTGATGAACCACTCTGCTGGTATCCCAAATTTTTATAGAATACCGAGTCCTGGAAATGTTCAAGAGGGGGACGGAGCATGGTTTCTCAATCTTCTATTTCACCCAGAAATGCAATGGAATGTTGATAAAATTATTGAACTTGTAAAAACTGAATTGAACAAAGGACTTGAATATCCGCCAAGTCAAGGGTGGGGATATTCTAACACAGGTTATGCTCTTTTAGGTATTATGCTTCAAAATGTTACAGGTAAATCTTGGGAACAGGCAATACGTGATGAGATTATAGAACCTTATGGACTTACCGACACTATAATACCTGAAATAGGCAAAGCATCAATTACAGAGTCAATCAATAACATAAACTATTATTCCCCATATGATCCTATGCCTACTAATAAATATGCCTATGGATACCTAAACCTTGCTGGTATTACAGAAGGAATGTATGGTAAAGATATAGTTGGACTCACTAAAAGAGACGAACAAGACCCATCTTTTTTAAACTCTGCTGGAAGTATTATTGGCACTGCTCCTGATTTGCGTGAATGGATAAAACTTATTGCAAATACAGGCAACGACGATGGTATGTTTGGAAAAACATTTGATTGGCTACATGATACTTCTAAATATAATGAGCTTTTCTTTACGCTTAATGCTTCTCTTAAAGTTGGCGCTAACGTTTATCATAATGTAACTGATAAAAGATATATAATATCTGGAAATTCAACAGGCTATGATGTTAATGCAACTTACGATGTTGATAATAAAATTGCAATAGGTGCATGTGCTAACCGTACCTTTGATGCCCCTGAAAGTTCTGATGCAGTTCCAGATATTTGGAAATTTCAAGGTGCTCATACTATCCAGATAAAAGATGTACTTGTATTCAAGACACTCGATATTTTGACAAACTAAACTTATTAACATATCACTTATTATACAAATAGACTCTGTGGATATTTTTATCCATAGAGTCTATTTTATTTTGTATTGGCTGTTTGTTTATATTTTAATACTTGTTAGACTATTATAAATCAAAGCCATCTGACTTATTAAAAAATACTTAAGAGATAAGATTTTTAATACCTTGAATAATTCTTGCATCTTCTGCATCTTCATCCATAACATCCATTCGTATAAGATTTGGATGTTTTTCAAGTAACCCCGATGCCTTGATATAATTTTCTACCTCTGTTGGTTTTGATTTAGAATAACTATGTTTTGCAATTGTGATACCAATTCTTGATGAGTATGTGAGCATCTTTTTAAGCTCCTCAACAGCCTCCTTTCCTTGCGTATCCCAATCATCGCCATCAGTGCCGTGAAAAACATAGATATTATAATCTCTTGCAAGTCCCTCTTTTTCCACAAGAGTATTTACCATTTTGTAGGCTGCGGCAACTTTTGTCCCGCCAGCAACCTTATAGGAATAATATTTGTAAAAATCATCAACCTCACGGGCATCGGTATCATGTAAAATAAAGCGGGTAATCACCTGTTTATGATATTGATACAAAAGCCATGAGTAGAGCATAACATGTTGAGATACAACCGTTTGAGTTGGTTTTCCGCTCATTGAACCTGAATAATCTCTAAGGAAAAAGATAAGTGCTTGAGATTCATATAGTTTTTCTCTTGAAAGGATCCTGTATATCATATCAGAAGGCGACACAATAAATGAAGCACTATCAATTTCAGAGACATCAGGAATATTGCCAAGACTTATGTTTGTTTCAACAATACGGCGTAAAGTGGCTTTCTTATCAAGAATCTGACCAAAACCTCGGTGTTTATCTGTCATCTCATAAGTAAATTTTACAAGAGTGCGTTTTCCACCTTTGTCAACAAGGTTTGGAAGCTCAAAGTCTTGAGAAAGAACCTTGCCAAGTTCATAGGCATTTGATTCAAATTCATGTTCTCCACCTGAACCTTGACCCGGTCCCTCTCCATCGCCCTGACCTTCACCTTCCCCTTCACCTTCAGATGGACGAATTCTCTCTTCTCCTATTATATCGCCCTCTTCGCCATCACCTGTACCGCCGTTTGGTTCACCTTCTCCATCTTCTCCGCCAAGCTGAATTTCATCGTGGACAAACTTCTCCTCAACAGTGGTTGGAACAACTACAATTTTCTCTTTTCCTCCACCTCTCACGGGCTTGACAATTCGACCAATACGAATTTTGCGTTTAAATCCGTCCTCTTCACGCTTTTTGTCCTTTTCCAAAAGTTCATCAAGAGTTATCATATAGACCTCCTAACTTGGCTAACCATTATTTATCCTCCATCTGTGGACTCTGATGACTACTATTTATCATCTTCCTGACTACAGAAATATTCTATGGTCTTTTGAGCACAGGTGTTGCAGTAACCAAGTTTGTTAATCATGGTGTTGATCATTCTATCATGGAGTTTCTGATTCTCTTCATTTGTCCGATTGGCAAGGGCACCTACAAGGCTTCCAGCACCAGCAATATCAGATTTTAAACGAACATCAGTAATAGCTTTGACCAACTCAAGATTGTCCATAAAATCATAATTTGGATCAAGAGAGAGTTTTTGTCCATATATCTTTCTGATAGTATTTCTAAATGATGATCTTTGCTCTTCAGTCTTAAGCCCAAGTCGATCTTCGACATTTTTAATATATCGTTCATCGATCTTCATAGCTTTTAGTTCACCTGTTTGTGGGTCTTTATATTTCCACATCATGTCAGCCCCAAGGTGTTCTGCATCAATTCCAATGATCATATTAACATAATTCATAACATCTTTTTTGATTGCAAGAGGTTCGTCCATGTACGCGTTAAAAATTTCAGTCATAATTCTTTCACGGTAAAGTCCACGAGCTGTTTTCAAATCTTCCATAAATTTTGCCCGATCACCTGAATCTGTAACATAATCAAGGACAACTGTTTCAAGAGTCTTGAAAATATCAAGGGCAAACATGCAGTTACCTTCATTGGTTTCAGAACTTTCAAGTAATAGCTGAATCGCTCTTCCAAGATTTCTCTGTCCAAGACCTTTTTGTCCAAATCTTCTGGTGATGTCAGTGTCTTGATTGAGAGTATCAATCAACTCGCCAAGTGTTTTAAGACTCTTTTCACCAGCAACTTCACCAGCAGAGAGCTTCATTGTTTCAACAGCGGTCAATTTCTCTGACCTTGGGAGTCGCGTTAGAACAACGCCAACAGAAGCGGCATAGTTTAAATTTGGGTCTTGATGGAGTTTTTCGCGGTTAATTGTACTTTTCACATCATTTCCAATTGCATACCCTGTTAGCTCTTTTTGGAGTTTATAGTCAGTATTGTGTGCCACATAACATATACGGCAGCGGTCAACAATTGGTGCCTCCTCTTTTTCAGCTAAAAATGTATTAAACTCCGAGTTGTTGCTTGTCGCAATAATCAATGTATCAATTGGCCATTTATACCCGTCAATCTCAATGGTTCTATTCTGAATTACTCCTAAATAGACCTGCACAAGATCTTTTTTGTTTTTGTAAATCTCATCGCTAAAATGGATACCACCGCCAGCAACTCTTGCCAAAGCACCACGTCGCAAATCAAAACGGTAGGGATTATTGGTATCTGTAATATGCAATAGTCTTTGAATAGACTCTTCACCAAGAAGATCAACAGCAGATGATGTAATTTTATCTTTTGCGGGGTATTTACCTGTAATTGTTCCAAGACTTTCGGTAAGAGGAACTTGAGTAATTTCAATAAACGAGAGCATCTTTTCAATGTCGCTGTCACAATACTCTCTTATCTGATTCCAAATATAGGCAGAACAAGCCCCAAGCGGACGATAAAGAGCAAAAAGACTATCAATCTCTTTTTCAGAAAATTTACACTTTTTAGCCAAATACTCTTTTGATTGAACTTTAGTCTCCATTATATTCATTGCAAGAATCATTGGATCTTCATAAGTTTGAGATTCAATGACCTTTATCTTGCCATACCCTTCAAGTTCATCTAATTTTTTAAACCTAAAGCTATATTTTTTGTTCTCTTGTCTTGAAAGGAAATTTCTGTAGGCATCACAAAGATAATCAACAAAAAAGGTTTTTCCGTTTCCTGGCTCACCAACAAGGACAAAAGCCATCTCCCTTGATGAACCACCTTCTGAAGCATCTTTAACAAAGGATACAAAGCTGTTTATCTCATCATACATACCAACAAGGTGCTTTTTACCTTTACTAAATAGACCAAACTGGTATGTAGTTCTGCCTTTGACATTGATCTTTTCAACGCCTGATTCAAGGATCATTCTTGCAACACCTTGAAAAGCATCTTCAAAGGTTCTTTTGCCTTTTTTCACAGAATCAATATGATTTAGAAGCGATTTTGGATCGTTGTTTTCACCCATTTGTCCTCCTTGCATCAAAGATGCTACTATTTGTTATCATTATATCTATTTTTGAAAGATAAAGTATGGTTTTAAGGTTATTATACCGCTCTTGATTATAAGTTGAGTTTTACATATATAAAAGCTAAATTCATTCCCGTTTGAAGTATACTATTTTTTATAACTAAATTTTTATAATTTAGTTATCTATATCAACCACATATTACAGTGTCAAACGGATAAAAATTATTTTCCAGAAGTTTTGACTGTATTTATGGTTTTTGATATGAGTTGATGAATAATTCGTCAACAAATAAACATCAAGGGATAAAAATGTTTGCAAATAATTTAATGACTCGATCAATGTTGGCAAAACAACTAAATATTGGCAATGCAACTCTCAGATTCTGGTTAAACAGATTTAATAAATGGCTGCCATATATTGAGAAAGATGGAGAGATATTGTATCAATCGGACTCTCTGGATACTTTGAAATTTATCTCAGAAAAGATTAACTCAGGTATGCTTCCAACAGAGATTGATAGTGCTCTTGATGATAAGACGAAAAACGAACAAAATAAGATTATACCACCTTCATTAAACTCTTTTATCCCCTCACTTCAATCCGTTATACAAGATGTTCCAAACTCTTCAAGGTCAATGAATCAATCGTTACAAGTAAATGATAGCATACAATTAATCTCAGCTCTTTTTGAAAAATTTTATGACCAACAAGAAAGGATTGTAGCTGCACAGGAGCGAAAAGCAGCCGCAGAAGAACGTAAAGCCGAAGCTGAAGAGAAAAAAGCTCAAGCTGAAATGCAGAAAGCCGAAGCTGAAAAGATAAAAGCAGAAGCCGAACAGCAGAAAACTTATGCCTTTACAAAGCGTGCTGAAGCAGAGCTCCACAAAGCCAATGCAATGAATAACCTTGCAGATGCAATTAAAAACATATCAGCAGATTTTCTTAAATCTTTACCTCTTGGCAATATTTTCTCTGAATCACAATCCTCTACTAAGCTTGCTTCCGAACAAATGTTTAACACGCTTCAAGTTAAAGACGAAGAGTTTTCCAGCTCACATCATATTACTAACGATGATGAAGTTAGGCTCAATAATGAAATAGATGATCTATCGGCATTCATTGAGGATGAAGAGGAAAAATTGAATGACCTATCTGCACTCATTGACGAGGAGGAAGATTATGAAGATAATAAAATAGACGACCTGTCTGCACTCATTAAAGATGAAGAGGAAAAATTAGATGACCTATCTGCACTGATTGAAGTTGAGAGAGATTATAAAGATAATAAAATAGACGATCTGTCCTCACTCATTGAAGATGAAGAGGAAAAATTAGATGACCTATCTGCACTGATTGAAGTTGAGGGAGATTATGAAGATAATAGAATAGACGATCTGTCTTCACTCATTGAAAATGAAGATGCGCTCCACAATGATCTAAAACCAGATATACTTGATAGCGATGTTGATGATCTTATGTCGCTTATTGATGATGATCCAGATAGTGTATCTAACGATGTCATTTTGGATAATAATTTTAAAGAAAACGATATTGTAGACGATCTATCAGCTCTTATTGATGAAGATGTAAGCAATCTTAGACCTGCCGTTTTAGACAGCGATGTTGATGACCTCATGTCGCTCATTGTAGATGACAAGCAAGATGATATTATGGACGATCTTTCTGTTCTGCTTGACGGGGAAGAAGAATCATTAACTCCAAAAATTGAAAAACCTAAAGCATCACTTGAGAATAATTTTGAACAATATAAAACCGAAGTTATCAATATTATTATAAAACTAAGAAAAGATGGATATACTGTAGAGCAAACTACTGAAATTTTAAATAACGAAGAGATAAAGCCTCTATCAGGTAAGAATAGATGGACAACCAAGATGATTGCTAAAATATATACATTTATAGAAGCAGCTAAGAAATAGGAATAATGTTAATCCCGCACATGAATATTTTTTTAAAAATAGAATATAACAACAAAAATATAAATTTAGGGGAAAAATAAATGGAAAAAAGATTAGAAAAAGAAAAACTAAATATTAGTTCAAATGATAGAGAGGGAAAATATCTTACCTTTTCTTTGGCTGGTGAGGAATATGGAATAGGGATATTGCAGGTAAAAGAGATTATTGGAATGATGCCAATTACATCTGTGCCAAGAACTCCGGATTTTGTCAAAGGCGTTATTAATCTTAGAGGCAAGGTTATTCCTGTAATTGATTTAAGACTTCGTTTTTCAATACCAGAGAGCGAATATACAGAGAGAACTTGCATCATTGTTGTTGAAATAACAGCAAGTTATGGTGAGATGGTTATTGGAATCGTTGTAGATTCTGTTTCCGAAGTTTTAAATATAAAGGGAGAGAGTATTGAAGATTCTCCTTCATTTGGAACAAGTCTTGATTCTGAATATATTCTTGGAATGGCAAAGTTAGAAGGAGGAGTTAAAATTCTTCTTGATATCGATAAAGTTCTCACATCAGAAGAGATAAATCTACTCGAACGGAATAAATAGTAAATGCTACAACAAGATCGTGTTAGGGAGGGGTGGTATTATTATTCAAGTGGTTAATTGTCCCGACTTGATATTAATTGTTGACAAAATAGCAATGTAGGTATATTAACATTTATTAAATTATCTTCTGAGCGGGAATAACTCAGTGGTAGAGTGCGACCTTGCCAAGGTCGAAGTCGCGGGTTCAAATCCCGTTTCCCGCTCCAGATACTAAAAAGGCGGCTTGGCCAAGCGGTAAGGCGACGGCCTGCAAAGCCGTTATTCTCCAGTTCAAATCTGGAAGCCGCCTCCATAATAAAATCAATGACAAATTAACCTCCCCCTTCTATTGTGCATAAAAAAATCACTCTTCATTAAACTCATACTTCACCAATACGCAATGAAATATATTTTTGATTTCATTTTTAAACCAGAAAATAAGTTGTATGAATAAAATATTGTTCAATCATATTTTATTGTATTTTACATATTTTAAGGAAAACGTAACTCGCATTTTAGGAAAGAAGAGTAATTCTTTTAGGAGATAACATTATGACTCATCAAATTGATGATACAGATAAGAATATCCTTAACAGGATACAGACCTCTTTCCCTATTCATCCTAACCCATACAAATTAATATCTAAAGAGCTTGGTATTTCTGAAGATGAGTTGCTCCAAAGACTTATAAAAATGAAAAATAATGGGATTATAAGGCGTATTGGAGGAAATTTTGGACCATACAAACTTGGTTTTTTTAGTACGCTCTGTGCAGCATCAGTTTCTGACGACAAATTGGAAATATTTACAACCGTAGTTAATAGATATTCTGGCGTTACACATAACTACATGAGAAGCCATAGATATAATATATGGTTTACATTTATAGCGGAATCTATGAATATTATCGAAAAAAATCTTAAAGAAATATCCAAAGAAACAGGAGTCGATGATATTTTGAACCTTCCAGCTACAGATGTCTTTAAAATAAGTGCAAATTTTAAAGTAAAATAGAATATCTATTTGCTTCTCTTTTATAAAATAAAATTTAGATCTGGTTTATAACATCTTGAATATTATCGTAAATAAAACTTTACTGAAATGATAGAAGCACACACTACTCATTAACCTGTTTTCTTCTCATTTGTATATAAGCATCTTTTAGTGCAGCATACGGGTCTACAGCAGCTTTTTTAAGTGCTTCGTAATCTCCAATTCTGAAAGATAGTCCATTAACCTGCTCTAAAGCCCCGACTCCTGCAGCAAGCTCTGGTGGTTCAACATAGCTTGTA
>JADFXA010000061.1:0-7088 GCA_015233755.1 Desulfamplus sp.
TTGAAAAGGAGATGAAGAGGGCAGCCGCTGATCTTTTGTTTGAAAAAGCGGCTGAACTTAGGGATAAAATCCAAGAGCTGAAAAAAGAAATTTACTTTAAGTGACGCTATAGATTTTTAGGGTTTGCTTTTTAGAGTCTATTTAATTGAAGTTACGGGACATTTTGCTTTCAATATAACAAACCTTGCTGTTGAGCCAAGTATCATTTTTTGGGTTCTTGATGTTTTTTTGATTCCCAAAAAAATATGGTCTATTTCATTCTCTTTTGCGTAAAGGATAATATCTTCCCCTGGCGAAAGTCCTCTAACACTTTGCTGTGCCAAAAATTTTACACCAGAACTCTCCATTAATTTTTTGGCAAAATTAAGGTCTTTCTCAGCCTGAACAATATCTGATGCTTTTTCATTTTCTCCGCCCTCCATTGATGTGATAATGTGAACAAAAGCGTTTGTAAGCAGGGCATAATCTCTTGCAAGTTTTAATGCCCGCTCTCCTGATTCTCCACCATTATATCCAACCATGATTTTCATTATCAAACCGTCCTTTTTTTATAAATTAATGGCGTATTACAATACTATACTGCCAGCAAACTCGGTGGCTTGAAGAAGAATAGAGTCAAGCTCAAGCGTTCTGATTTTTCTATCTTTTAAAACTATCTTCCCATCAATTATCACATCTCTTACATCTGCTCCTGTGGCAGAATAGACAAGATGTGATATTGGATTATACATAGGAACTAAATGAGGTTTATAGGTATCTAATATAATAATATCAGCCTTTTTCCCAATCTCTATAGAACCTGTAATATCGCCAAGACCAATTGCCTTTGCTCCCTCTATTGTTGCCATTCTAACAACTGATAATACATCTAAAACTCCAACATCATAACGATGAATTTTATGCAGCTTTGCTGCTGTATCCATCTCTGTAAAAAGATCAAGATTGTTGTTACTTGCACTACCATCTGTTCCAAGACCTGTTGGGATACCAGCACGAATAAAATCAAAAACAGGAGCAATCCCTGATCCAAGTTTCATATTGCTTTCAGGGTTATGAGATATTGATGAGCCTCTCTCTCTTATAATCTCAATATCTGGGTCTGTTACCCATACAGCATGGACTATCAATGTATTCTTATCTAAAACATCAAGGCTATCAAGATACTCAACAGATGTTTTTTGATGAAAAAGCCTCATCTGATCTTGCTCTGTTTTTGTCTCAGCAACATGAATCTGAAACAAAACACCTATTTCGCGAGCTGCCTGTTTTGCATTTACAATGGTCTCTTTAGAACAAGTGTAGGGTGAATGGCAAAATATTGAAGAGGTAATATTAGGGTATTTATATTTAAATTTTTGAGCATAATTTATAGCATTTTCAATATTTAAAGATGGATCAACAACTCCTGGTGCAGGAAAATCAATCACTCCTTGACCAAGAACCGCCCTCATACCAGATTCGTTTACAGCTTCTGCAACTGACTCTTCATGAAAATAACCATCGCAACAAGTAGTTGTGCCTGAAAGTATCATCTCCGCACAAGATAGCAAAGTTCCACACCGCACTGTATCAGGCTTAATATATTTGGCTTCAAGCTTGAACATATAGTCATTAAGCCATGTTATAAGAGGCATATCCTCAGCAAATCCACGAAAAAGAGACATAGGAAGATGGGTATGTGTATTTACAAGACCCGGCATTATTATTCCATGTCTTGCATCAATCACATACGCAGCATTCAGCCCTGACATTTCATCGCTACTACCAATTTTAATTATGGTATCTGCTTTTATTAATACTGCTCCATTGTCAATGATGCTATTTTCAGAATCGACAGTAATAACTCTGCCATTTTTAATCAAAATATCACCATCAAAATAGTTCTTATCGCTATTTTCTGAGTTATTCATAATCTAATTCCACCCATTTTTGATTGCGAAGCTCGGGGTCGCAATACCCCGCCGCTTGCGACGGGGAGCTTCATTAATCTAACGATATTTCAATATGAAGTTTTTTTCCAATAGTCTCAAACTGGCGTTCAATACTCTCTTTTGTAATTGAATCTGGAAAGACAACATCAATATTCATAATGTAGAGGGCTGTTCCGCTTTCAGGCGATGGTTTTGTTTGAGATTGCAGTTTAACAATATTAATACCATTATCTGCAAGGAGCTTGCTGACTTTATATACGATGCCTGCTTGATCGATCCCTTCAACAGATACTGTGTGTCTATTACCATTAACCTTGTAATCTACATGGTGAAAATCCAATGGACGTATAAACACTGAGATACCCTTCTCTTTCTCAAGTCTTCTGCAGTCTCTATAAATATTTTCTTCAAGCATTTCACCTTGCCCTGATAAAAGTAAAATTAGTGTGAATTCGTCTGCAAGAAGACCCATCTGAGACTCTTCAAGATTACATCCATTCTCGTAGATAATTTCTGAAACATCAGCAACTATTCCGGGTCTATCTTTGCCAAAAGCTGTCATTATAAATTTTTTTTCCATTTCATACTCCTTAAAATTTAATGATAATTTTCTATTACAACTTTTTAAGAGCTTTTTTAAATGCCATACCATGAATATCAGCAGCGATATGAACAGGACTCTTACCGTTTATTGGATCCCAATTTGCGGGGTTTGCGCTACAAAAAAATTGAACCTCAAGGCCATATCGAATCTTAGCATCTTTAACATAAAGCCCTTCAATCTTTTTTGCTGCGTCCCAAGTTGCACCACAAGGTGCACCACGAATAACATCAATTTTTTCAATTTTTTCATCTTTTATCGTCAATTCAACTTCAGGAGAGCCAAACAATTTTCCATATTCCCCAAGAGATTCATCGCGTGGAAGCATACAGCAGGTTAATGGGGTAAATGAATTACCTTGCGTAATTTTTTTGCCAGAAGCAACTACAGGAATCTTCTCTTTTTCACACAATAACGAAAGATCGGTTGAAAGATCAGGATGTTTTAGATAATCAAGCACAAGATCAGCATCAATATTTGCAGGAAGATATTGAGAAGCATCATCAATAAGATTGGGAAGATTTCCTTCAATATTGATAATTTCAAGAACAAATTTATTACCGCCAAACCTTTTAATCCCCGCAATTTTGCTCATTGCAGAACCATTTTGCTGGAATACCATTATTTTTTGAATATTATTATGATTCATAGTTGAATGCTCTTAAGAGATAGATGTTTAATATACTGCTTTCTGGCGTAATTATACCGTTTTTATCTAAAGACCAAGAATTTAAAAACCAAGGTCTTCATTTATCAGAACAATTTTGACTCTTTTCGCAGGAAAACATCTCTCTGTGATGCTCCATGTATTACATATTCTGTTGGGCGACTTACAATTTTGGCAAAAACCTGTATGGCTACATGGGGTATTTTTATCAAGATTCATAGTATTTACAGGTGCTGCATAATTTTTTATTCTATACATTGCATCGTCAAGATCGCAGCAGATTTTGTTTCTTCCAACAAGTATAATTACATGACGAGGTCCAAAAGTTATCCCACCAATTCTATTTCCAATCATGTCAAGATTGACAAGTTTTCCATCTTCAGTTATGGCGTTTGTGCCTGTTATAAATAGATCGACAAGAAGAGATTTCCTTCTAAATTCCATCTGTTCCTCAACAGAGATAGTTTTATCAAAGGTATTGATAACTTGATAGCGCTCATCATCTTTAAGTGCATGAAAAAGACCTGTACCAATAAAGGTCATTGACCCACCCCATGAGATAGATTTTATTTCAAGGGAAGGAATAATCTGATTTAGGACAGTCTCTTTTGCCTCTTGACCATTCTGTGCTATAAAAACCTCAAAGTTGTTATCTTCCAACTCTTCTTTAACTTTTGTTAAACGATGATTCCAGTAGTTTAATTCTGGGTTTTTCATAATTTTATTTATCCTCCATACAGATTTTTCTATTTTATATTTTAAGATTGTAATCTGGCTTTTACATTCTAAATTCTTTGATATTGCAATTAACTTCATATAATCTTAATGACTACTTCTAAAACTTCATAAAATATTAACCCAATCCTTAGTATATTGATTTAAGGATTTCTTACCTGATATAATTCATAAAATCAACTAATCATAATAAAATTCAGCTCCACTTTAAGCCTCATATTTTTTACATTATGCACATTTCTGAAAAATCAATTTATTGTCTTAAATTATTTCACTTTTTTAAAAAAAAATATTGACTAATGCTTTTTTCCTTTTTATAGTCAAATAAATTTTATGAATATCCTTCAGTTAATATGAATTATTTTTTGCACAACAATTTCAACCCAATTTTATCATAATTTAGCTTGCTTTAAATTTATAACCTAAACTTTATAAAGGAGGTGGTTGATCCTAAAAATTCGCACTATATAGAACTCTTACTCTTACCCTGATAGTCTTCAATTTTATCTTACGTCCTTTAAAAATTTAAATTGTTTCAAGAAGTTGCTTCAAACTCCGTAAATTATTATTTTTTTTAATAGCTATCTTAACTTATTTAACTTATTAAGTTATTTGTAAACTTAAAAGAATACACTAAAAAATGCAGGAGAAAAATCAATGGGCGACACAAATGTTTTAGAAACAACCGAGGCACAGATTGCTGTACATTGGCAAGAAGAAGATTACTACTATCCATCACCAAAGTTTATCGGCCAGGCAAACGTAACTGACCCAGCCATTTACGAACGTTTCAGTTTAGACAAATTTCCCGAATGTTTTACAGAATATGCAGAGATGCTGACATGGTATAAATATTGGGATACCGTGTTAGATACAAGCGATGCCCCTTGCTGGAAGTGGTTTAAAGGGGGAAAAATCAATGCAAGCTACAACTGCATTGATCGTCATCTTAAAGATAACAAAAACAAAACTGCAATTCATTTTGTGCCAGAGCTTGAAGAGGAGAGAATTGACCACATAACCTATCAGGAACTCTATGTTAGGGTTAATGAATTTGCCGCGCTCCTTCGGGATTTCGCAGGGTTAAAACGAGGCGATAGAGTTACGATCCACATGCCGATGTCTGCTGAACTTCCAATCACAATGCTTGCCTGTGCAAGACTTGGAGTTATCCACTCTGTTGTATTTGGAGGTTTTTCTGCAAGTGCTTGTGCTGACAGAATAGTTGACTCAAAATCAAGAGTCCTTATCAGCATGGATGCTTACTATAGATCAGGCAAACTTCTAAATCATAAAATAAATGCTGATGAAGCCGTTGCTCTTGCAGCTAAAGATGGGCAAGTTGTTGATAAGGTGCTTGTGTGGCAGCGTTATCCTGGCAAATCCTCTACTGAGACACCTATGGCTGATGGTCGAGACTATTTTGTTAATGACGTTGTAAAAAAATATTATGGAGCTAGAGTTGAGCCTGAACAGATGCTCTCTGAAGAACCTCTATTTTTAATGTACACAAGCGGCACAACAGGCAAACCAAAAGGTGCTCAGCACGGAACAGGTGGTTATCTTGCTTATGTTACTGCAATGTCAAAATATATCCAAGATATTCACCCAACAGACGTCTATTGGTGTATGGCTGATATTGGCTGGATTACAGGACACTCATTTATTGTATATGGACCACTTGCACTTTGCGCCTCAACTGTAATTTATGAAGGTGTGCCAACCTATCCAGATGCTGGGCGTTCATGGCGGATTGCACAAGCATTAGATGTCAATATTTTCCACACAGCACCTACAGCAATTCGTGCCCTACGAAAAATAGGCCCAAATGAACCAGCAAAATATAATTACCACTTTAAGCACATGACAACTGTTGGAGAGCCAATTGAGCCTGAAGTTTGGAAATGGTATGAATCAGCAGTTGGTAAAGGGGAAGCAATCATTGTAGATACTTGGTGGCAGACAGAGACAGGCGGTTTTCTCTGCAGCACAGTTCCAGCAATCAAACCTATGAAGCCTGGCAGTGCTGGTCCTGGCGTTCCCGGAATTCACCCAATTATATATGATGAAGATGGAAATGAGATTACTCAGCCCGGCATTGCTGGAAATATCTGCATACAAAATCCGTGGCCTGGTCAGATGCAAACTATTTGGGGAGATAGAGACAGATTTGTAAAGACCTATTTTGCAAGATATTGCAAAAATCCAGAAAGCAAAGATTGGAGAGATTGGCCTTATATTGCAGGCGATGCTGCAACACGCTCTGCTGATGGTTACTACAGAATACTTGGACGAATTGACGATGTTATCAATGTCTCTGGACACAGACTTGGAACAAAAGAGATTGAGTCAGCAGCACTTGTTGTTCAAGAAGTTGCAGAAGCGGCTGTTGTACCTGTTGCCCATGAGATTAAAGGCAAAGAGCCAGACCTCTATATTGCCTTAAAACCTGGAATTCAAGCTACGGATGAGTTAGCACAAAAGATTTCAGACGCTATATGTAACCAAATTGGGAAAATCGCTAAACCAAGAAAAGTGTGGATTGTGCCCGATATGCCCAAAACCCGCTCTGGCAAGATTATGAGAAGAGTTCTTGGGGCTATCTCCAATAAAGGCGATGTCGGAAATGTTATGACCCTTGCCAACCCTGAAGTTGTTGAAACCATTAAAACTCTTGTACAAAAATCGTAAGCGAATCTTAAATTAAATTTCAATTATTGAAAAAATTGGATATTGTAACATTTTTAGATTTGACGACTTTTCAAAAGTTGTCAAATCTAAAAAAAACAATTCATCTACAAATTGAAATTCATTAATTCAATCTTGAAAAATAAAAAGCTCATACATTTTAAGGACTTAAATCCATGTCAAACTCATATAAAGATGCTTACGAAAAATCGCTAAATGATCCAAATAGCTTTTGGGGTTCTGTTGCAGAAGATTGTCATTGGTATAAAAAATGGGATAAAGTGCTCGATGATTCCAATAAACCATTCTACAGATGGTTCACAGGGGCAGAGATGAACACCTGCTACAATGCTCTTGATTTTCACATAGATAACGGCAAAGGTGATAGAACAGCCTTGATTTATGACAGCCCTGTTACAGATACCAAGAAAACCTACACATTTAAAGAATTAAGAGATGAGGTTGC
>JADFXA010000061.1:7188-9778 GCA_015233755.1 Desulfamplus sp.
TTGGCTGGGTTGTTGGACACTCTTATATCGTCTATGCCCCTCTATTTAAAGGTGCAACAACTGTTATGTTCGAAGGAAAGCCTGTTGGAACTCCTGATGCTGGAACATTCTGGAGAGTTATATCAGAATATAAAGTTAAGTCTATGTTTACAGCTCCAACTGCATTTCGTGCAATCAAACGTGAAGACCCAGAGGCTAAATTGGTTAAAAACTACGACCTCTCAAAGTTTGAAATTCTCTTCCTTGCCGGTGAAAGAACTGACCCAGACACTCTTCATTGGTCTGAAAGAAACTTAAATGTTCCAGTAATTGATCACTGGTGGCAGACAGAGACTGGTTGGGCAATTGCCGCAAACTGCATGGGAATTGAGAGATTTACTGTAAAGCCCGGCTCTCCCACAAAAGCTGTTCCAGGTTGGAATGTTCAGGTTGTTGATGCTGATTGCAAAATTCTTCCAGCAGGACAAATTGGTGCTATTGTTGTTAAACTCCCACTTCCTCCTGGCACACTTCCTACATTGTGGCAAAATGACGATAGATATATCAAGGCATACCTTGAAGAGTTCCCCGGATATTACAAGACCGCTGATGCTGGCTTTATTGATGATGAAGGCTATGTCTATGTCATGTCGAGAACTGATGATATAATCAATGTTGCTGGACACAGACTGTCTACAGGAGCCATGGAAGAGGTTCTTGCAAATCACCCTGATGTAGCTGAATGTGCTGTAATGGGTGTTGAAGATCAACTAAAAGGTCAAGTACCGCTGGGTTTTTTGGTTCTAAACGCAGGGGTTACAAGAGATCACGCAGAGATTATAAAAGAGGCTGTTCAGATGGTCAGAGATCAAATTGGACCTGTTGCAGCATTTAAAACTGCCACTATTGTTAAAAGACTTCCTAAAACAAGATCAGGCAAAATTCTTAGAGGAACAATGAGAAGCATTGCTGACAAAAAAGAGTATAAAATCCCAGCAACTATTGATGATCCTGTTATTCTTCAAGAGATTGAAGAGAGTCTTGGTAAAGTTGGCTATGGTCCAAAGGCAAATTAACTCCAAATAAAACAATTTATATGTAAATAAAAACAAAATTAAAAAGTTATCATTTATCTTTATAAAATCAAATAAAATCAAGGAGATTTAAAATGGCTACACAAGCAATTGAAAAAGTTCCAACACAAGCTTGGATAACAACTTTTTCCGGCACGGCTATAAACCTCTGTCTTGGTATTTTGTATGCGTGGAGTATTTGGAAATCAGCTCTTGTTAATGTTGATAAAGCTGGACAAGTAATGGACGGAATAAATGCTGGTTGGATATATCTTACAAATGCAGAGGCTGCAACTCCGTTTTCTCTGTGCGTTATTATTTTTGCACTTCTTATGATTCCTGGCGGAAGAATTCAAGATAAAATTAGTCCTAAATTTGGAGCTACTCTTGGTGGACTTCTCTTAGCTGCTGGTTGTATTGTTGCTGGTCTAATGAAAAGTTACACAGGGCTTATAATTGGTTTTGGAATACTTGGCGGTGCTGGCATGGGCATTGGTTATGCTGCCCCAACTCCAGCAGCTCTCAAATGGTTTGGCCCTGAAAAACGAGGGCTTATTGCTGGTCTTGTTGTTGGTGGATATGGAGGTGCTGCACTTTATATTGGCGGACTTGGCTCATATCTGCTTAAAGCTTATGGTATTTCAGGTAGTTTTATCTATCTTGGAATCTTTTTTGCTGTAGTTGTTGTTATTGCTGGACAAATGCTAAAAACCCCACCTGCTGGATATACTCCTCCTGCTAACCTGACCAATGCTGGACAAAAAAGTGCAACAGAAAAGACACATAACTGGGAAGCTGGCGACATGATAAAAACTTGGCAGTTTTATGCCTTGGTGGTGATGTTTATTTTAACAACTCAATCTGGTCTTCTTATCATCAGCAGTGCTAATGGTCTTCTTATGAGCACAGCAAAAGGTATGCCTTTTTTTGTAGCAAACGCATGGTTGTTGGTATCATTTGGAGGGCTTATAAATGCATCTGGACGTGTTGGCACTGGATACTATTCTGATAAAATTGGCCGCCTAAATGCTTACTGCCTTAACTGCGGAATATCTGCATTATGCCTTTTTGCACTCCCATTTGTAATAAAAACTGCAAACCTATCTTTGCTATTTCTTGTTGTTGGTATTGCTTATTGGCAATATGGCGGAGGTCTTTCACTTATGCCATCATTTACAGCAGATTTCTTTGGTGCAAAGAATTTAGGTTTTAATTATGGATTAGTTTTCATTGGTTGGGGAATTGGTTTTTTTATGGCAAGAATCGGCGGTTGGATTGAGGATGTTACAGGAAGCCTTGACTATGCTTTTTATATCTCAGGAGCCTTGTTAGTTGGTGGTGTTCTTTTGGCAAGAATTACAACAAAACCACAATATGGCGGAGCTGCTGTATATCAGCCTCAGCGGGGATAATTAAAATTATTTATAGTCATTTAGTTTGATTATTTTTAAATTTAGAAGTAACTTTAAGTAGCTTCCATAATTAATATTAAAGAGGGATAAGCAACTTTAGCTTATCCCTTACTATTTTGCACCGTT
>JADFXA010000062.1 GCA_015233755.1 Desulfamplus sp.
ATCCAAAAAAGACTTGAACTTATGGGACTTGAAAAAAACCGCCTTATTTTCACAACAATTGCCTCAAATATGGCAAAAGAGTTTGCTGGCAAGGTTAATGCTTTTGCAGCTGCAATTTAGTAGGCGGCGATAGCTTTCCAGATAATTATTTTGCCCCACCCCAGCCCTCCCCAAGGGGAGGGAGTAATTATATCCCCCCTCTCCTCTTTTGGGGAGGGGGCGGGGCAATAGAAGAATATCTATGCACCATAACTTAGAACAGAAGGAAATCTTGAAATATCAGTATGTGGATAGAATTTTGCTCCACTAAATATATTCATAAATTCTTGATTAACATTAAGTTCAATATAAGTTATTCCCTCTCTTATCTTATCAATTTCATCAAATAGATATGGATTTGTAAGAAGTTTAGCTGCTCCTTCAAGAGAAGAGTTGCCAAGAACCTCAAATTTTTCAAGATTAATATCTGGCAACATACCAATTGATATTGCAGATTTAGGAACTATAAAAGAGCCAAAAGTTCCTGCTACATAAAATTTTTCAAGATCAGTGAATTGTAATCCTGCTGTCTTTTCAATAATTACCTGTAATATAGAATACATAGCAGCTTTAGAACTTGTTAGGGAGTTCATCTCAACTTGACTTAAAACAATATCAGATCCAATTCCATCTTCTGACTCTGCAACTATTAAACGCCCTACACCATCTTTTTCAGAAAATCTCTTACCACACCTTTCAGGGACAAATTTACCTCTAATATCAATCATACCAGAGAGAAAAAGCTGGGCAGCAAGATCGATCATACCTGAACCGCAAATACCAATTGGTGGTTTATCTTCGATCGTATGAATATCAATCTCACCTGTTACAGGGTCTATCTTTACCTTATCAATAACACCTGGTTTTGCAGTCATACCCATATCGCTTATCCCGCCTTCAAGAGCTGGTCCTGCTGCACCAGCACAGGCAATGAGCCAATCTTTGTATCCGACAACGACTTCAGCATTTGTCCCAACATCAACCATTATGCAAGGAGCATCTTTTTTATGAAGCTCTGAAAATAATATCCCAGATATAAGATCGCCACCAAAATATGATCCAATATTTGGAAAAAGATAGACCATACCACCTCTATTTATATCAACTCCAAGCTCCTGAGCCTCAAGAGGTTCAGGAGCATTTATTGCTGGAATATAGGGTTCACGGATTAAAAATGATGGATCAATTCCAAGAAATAGATGTGTCATCGCACTATTTCCAGCAACAATAAGAATATATATAGATTTAGAGTCAATTTTATATGTGTTATCAGCCTCATGAGCCTTGTTATAACCACTTTTATAACAACTATGATGCGTCTCGCAGCTATTGTGGGCGTTATTATAACCATTACAAAGAATATTTATCTTCTCATTAAATGCAGAGATAACAAGCTTTTGCAGCTCATTCAAACCTCTATCTGTTCGGGCGTGGTGGATACGTGCCAAGATGTCAGGTGCAATTGAGGCTTGAGGGTTATCAAACCCAATTTCACCACATGCTTGCAGCGTCTCAAGGTTTATAAGACGCAACACTATACGGGTAGTTCCAAGGTCTGCTGCAATACCAAAACATGGTTTATCTCTATTAGGTTCAACTATATCAATAAGTTGCCAACCAATAGAGTTTTTAAAAATAACAACCTTTAATTTATGATTCCACTTTCTAAGTTTAGATGGAAGGTCAGTTACAAGTTTTGTGGGGAAAAATATGGACGATTTCCCATTTTTTTTTTCGTTATCACTACACTCAATCTTCTGTTTGATGGCATTTTTTAGCCTTTCGGCATCTGCTGTATTGTTGCCAAGTGTAGGTTGTGGCAATTCAATGTATTGCACAAATTTGTCTATCATATTTAAACAAGTTCCCTTTTAGCCCTAAAATAAAAGAAGTCGGCTAAAGCCGACTATAATAATGAGACATCTTTCCTGACACAGGTGTGTAATGACACAATGAATATTCAAGGTGTTATTACACATAATTTGTTATACTCTCATATTTTAAATTTTTTCACCAGTGCATCCAATGTTTCTGAAAGGCTGAAAAGAGATTTTGCGCCGTTGGCAAGATCAGCGCTGCGATTGGCTATATTATTGGCAAGGCTATCAATATTGGATATACTTGCATTTATTTTAGTAACTGATGCTGAGTTTTGGGCAATACTTTGATTAACATCAGATATTCCCTGAGAGGCATGGGCAACATTTTCATTAATCTCTTGAGTCGCTGATGATTGCTCTCCAACATCAGAGACAATGGAGGTAACTGTTGTATTAACATTATTTATTACAGAGAGAATCTCTTCAATATCCTTTGCTGTTCTCTCTGTTGACTGTTGAATTCCGTCAATCTGCTCTTTAATATCTTTTGTGGCAACAGCAGTCTGTTTGGCAAGCTCTTTAATCTCACCTGCCACTACAGTAAATCCTTTGCCCGCTTCACCGGCTCTTGCTGCCTCAATGGTTGCATTCAAGGCAAGAAGGTTTGTCTGTTCGGAAATGTCATTAATTATATCAGTTACTTTACCTATCGTCATGGCAGCACTACCAAGCTCTTTAATACGGTTAGATATTCCGGTTGCTTTTGCCACTGCATCGCTGGATACTTTGCTTGCGCTTTCTGTTTTACGGGAGACCTCATTGATGGTAACAGCCATCTCTTCCGAAGCAGCTACAATCATACTCAGGTTGGTACTGGACTCTTCCATTGCCGCTGCAACAGATATAAAACTTTCATTGACTTCTTCAACAGAGTCTGTGGTTTGACTAATATTTCCAACCATATCGCAGGAGTTTGCAGACATTTGTTCAGACAAACTTGCCATATCCTGGGACGAACGGTTAAGATGATTTGAATTTTCAGCGATTTGACCAATAATTCCCTGGAGTTTCTCAATAAAAACATTAAACCACTGTGCAAGATCTCCTATCTCATCATTGCTTTTCTTTTCAAGACGCATGGTGAGATCTCCTTCACCCTCTGCAATATCCTTTAACCTGTTAACCATCTCTTTTAGGGGTTTTGAAAGTCTCAGTGATAAAAACCAGATCACGGGAATCATACAAAGAATACATAAAATATTTACAATCCCAAGCTGAATAAGAATATTTTTAATATTGACAGAGATTATCGTTCCCGACTGTATGGCGGCAATTGTCCCAACAAGTGCCTCTCCGTCAAACAACGGTATAAGGGCATGAAAATATTTATTATTGTTGAGTTTAAATTCGTCAATATAGATTTGTTGATCCTTTAATGTCTTACTTTTTTTAAAAATCTGTTTTGTTTGAACATCTTGTTTTTCATAGCTCTGGTAATCTTTCAAAGTTCCATCAACATACTTTCCATTCATATAAATGTTAATGTCAAGGTCAGTCATTGTTTTGATTTTTTTACTGAATGCACTGGAAATATTATAATATGTTATCAATATCCCCAACGGAATGGGTTCGACCTGTTCAGTTTTTGGATTGTATCCATTCCCCATAATCGGTATTGTAACTTTGATTGCAAGATTATTATTATTAGCTGTAAAGATAGCTATCTCTGATGAGATGTCTATTTTTGAGAAATCAATTTTAATTGGTATATCTGGCTGCTGTGCATTATCAAGGAACTTACTATCATTTAGTTGCTCGTTTGCTGCCAATTCTCCACCTACAAATGCCGAATTATCTGCTTCAAATAGATGAAATCCTGCATAATATTTTCCATCTTTTTGCGATACTACAAAAGTTATAAGGTTCCCATCAATGCCATATGTGGCCATACTGCTGAATTTATTTACAGATAATGATTGAAAAAGTTTTTCCGTATTACCTACAAATGTGCTCCTGGTTGTACTAATTGCACTTTTTCCAGGGTAATCATGGAGAAATTTTATGTGAGCAGCCATGTCGTTACTTGACACAAAGCGTTTACATTGCTCCATCATGGTCAGTTGCTGTGAAATCAGCTCGTCTTTAATAATATTGGTGGTTTTAATTAGATTGGTATCAATGCCAGCACGTGTCTGTTTTCCAACAATAACAGCAACAATCGCGGCAGATGAGGACATAAGGACAATGGCCATCACAAGGGCACCAACAATAAATTTTGATTTGATTGTAAATTTCATCTCGATCTTCTCCAATACTTGATTTGTTAAACTATTTCTGCCCGAAACGTTTTAATATTTTATCGTATGTGCCATCTGCCTTCATCTCCTGAAGAGCTTTGTTGAAATTTTTTACTATTTCCTGACCATCTGCCCTTTTTTTGGTAATTGGGCAGAAAAGATCGAGTGATTGGAAAGGTGGTTCGATAATCTCAAAAGCCCCTTGAAGTGTTTTTAGATCTTCAACATTACTTAAAAGATAGTTCAATTGCTGTTTTCCAATTATAATAAGATCAATTCTGCCGGCGTTAAGTTTTTTTATGCTCAATTCGTCGATTCTGGTCTCTTCAACCTTGAACCCTTTTTCAAGCAGTTCAACAACAGGAGCACTCCCTCTGAGTCCACCGATCTTATATTGTTTCAAGTCTTCAAGTTTAGTGTAGCTTATACCAGCCCCTTTTTTCTGGACAAAATTTTCGTCATTCTTGGAAACAGGGTCGGGAAAATAAAATGTACCAGCTCTCTCTTCGTTGTAATATGCACCAAGAAGACCATCATAATGACCTTTTGTTGCCATCTCCAGAGCCCTTTTCCATGGCACGAATGCTATTTCCATTTTATAGCCGGCCCGTTTAAAGGCCTCTCTTGAGAGTGCTGCAAAGAATCCGTTTTCAGGAAGATCGCTTGCATAAAAAGGCTGCCAGTCAAGGGTTGCAAGGGTAATTGTTGTTTCACAAAATACTATGCTCGCACTGAAAAAAATACCAATTGCGATAAAACAAGCTGCTAATCTTTTTTTCATAATTCTCTCCTCAATTAGAGACTGGTTGTTTTGTTGTATTGATTTTGGTTTTATAGGTTATTTTCCTATCCCGAGAACATCTTTTGCATATCGAATACTTCTAATGCAGGCATCAAGCTCTTTTTCGCGGGCTATCTCTATTGAATCATCACCCATATCCCATTCAATTTCAAAATTAATCCTGTCAGTAGGGGAGACTTGTTTAATAAGATTATAAATTCTCATGCAGTCCATATCTCCATCACCCAGAGCAACCCCATGAAACCGGATTCCGAATTGATCTCGATCCAGCTTATGATCACAGAAATGGTTGATGAAGGCATAAGGGGCAAGTTTGGCAATTGCGACTTCAGGCCCCTCAAGAACACCCATTGAGTTTACCGTATCAACACAAGCACCAATCTGAGGATGGTTGAGCCTTTCAATCAGCCATATTACCTCATCTGCAAAGGTTTCAGTGTGGTTTTCAAGGCCGAGTTTTATCTCCGATTTCTCCAGCAAAGGGATCGCAGCCTTTATTTCATCATGGATATCACATAGCTGCCGCATCACTACAGGGTGAAAACAGCTTCCATAAAGAGGACGTGGTCTTCTGATGTCAAGGCTGACCTTTCCATAATCAGCTCCAAGCATTTTCGCAATATGAATACCTTGCTCTATAGAGTCTGTGAGGCGGCTGTCAAACTCTTCATTCAAAGAGAAGTTGTACTCTATATATAAACCATGATCCTCGGCAGCAGCCCTAACCTCTTTTAGCCGATTGTCGTCCTTTGTTTCAAGATCGCAGCCGGTAATATGAAGTCCATCAAGACCCCACTCTACAGCCTTGTCCATTAACTGCATCAGAGTCATCTCCTTTGGTCGCGGCTCAGCATGTATTCCCCAGTTCTGACCAAGCCCCCAAAGATGAAGAGTGTATGTGTGCAATCCAAGTTTAAATTTTTTAGCCATTAATATGCCTCCATTTGTTGAAATTATATTATTAATATCACTTGCGGATTAAAAATTAAGGTGAGCTAATAAAGTTTAGATAAAACGTGTAGCAATAAATGTGCCATATCGTAGCAAGGGTAAAGTATTGAAAGAAAATAAGTGTTAAAAGGAAATTCGAGTGATTTCTATATGATAGAGCTGGCAGATAATGTGGAATGTGTAAAAAAAATTAAATAATCATACATGAAAAATAAAAAAAATTTTATAGCGTAAAGCCTAAATATTTAAAACGGCACTAATGCTTTAATATTTCAAACGGCACTAATGCTTTTCTGACTTTTTCTAATAAATCCTGCTTTGAGAATGGTTTTTGGATAAAATTGACACCACTATCCAAAACCCCGTGATGGGCAATTACGTCAGCTGTGTATCCAGACATAAAGAGAACTTTTATATCTGGATAGATTAAAATAATATTTCTTGCAAGCTCTCGACCGTTCATATCAGGCATAACTACGTCTGTTATCAGTAGATCTATTTTGCAATGATTATTTTGTAATGTCTGATTACTGCTGCTATCAATGGCAATATCAAAATTGTTTTTTGTAAATTGAACGTTAGATGATTGTTCTTGTGCCAATTGCCCATTAGAGTATTCCTGTGCTAATCTTATCGCCTCTTTTGGAGTTGATGCAGCAATAACTTGATATCCTAATTTTTGAAGTATCATTTTTGATAAGTGTAGAATTGCTACCTCATCTTCAACAATAAGTATGGTTTCGTTACAAGACTCAGCAACATTGTTAATATTTTCTTTAATCAATGGAGTTGATTCATCTATATATCGTGGAAAGTATATCTTAAATGTTGTTCCTTGATTCAGCTCGCTGTAAACATTTATAAACCCCTTATTTTGCTTAACAATTCCATATACCATAGCAAGACCAAGTCCTGTGCCTTTTCCAATCTCTTTAGTGGTGAAAAAAGGTTCAAAGATACTTGAAAGAATACCTTTATCAATGCCGCAACCATTATCACTAACAACAAGCATTACATAATCTCCAACAAAAAATTCAGGATTTTGATCACAATAATCCTTATCAAAAGTTTTCATTCCGGTCTCTATGGTTATTTTACCCACATCAGAGATAGCATCGCGGGAATTTACGCAAAGATTCGCCAATATCTGATCTATTTGAGATGGGTCTATTTTAATCTGCCATAGATTATCTTTTGGCTGCCATTTTAATTCTATATCTTCACCAATTATTCTTGTGAGCATCTTCAGCATATCTTCAATAGCAGCGTTAAGATCAAGAACTTTAGGGGTGATTAGTTGTTTTCTTGCAAATGCAAGGAGTTGGCGGGTTAAATTTGCCGATCTCTCTGCCGCTTTTCTTATCTCTTGAAGCTCATTAAAAGCTGGCTGATGAGGTTTAAGCTCATCTATAGCCATCTCAGCATTACCAATGATGACGCTCAACATATTATTTAAATCATGTGCAACACCACCAGCAAGGCGACCAATTGACTCCAATTTCTGAGCTTGAAAAAGCTGTCTCTCGCTCTCTAAAAGCGCTGCTTCAGTATCAAGCCTCTCAAGTTCTCCTGATGCTCTAACGGCAACCATTTTTAATATAGATTCTGCAATATCTCTATCATGAAGTGGTTTGCTGCCAATAACAGCAATCAACCCAATTGGTTTACCTGTATGGCTAAAAAGAGTTACACCAACATAACTTTCAGCATTCAGCTCTTGAAGCACCTGATCTTTAGGAAAAAATTGAGCAACATTTGCTGGAAAACAACATACTGTCTTTCCAACAACTTCTCCACAAGGAGTATCTTTTAAAGCATAAGTGATATTATCTTCAAATTTTCCGTAAGACCAAACAGCAAGGGTTGTAGCATTTAACCCATCACCTTCAAGTCTATCAATACAGACAAAATCCATCTCTAAAGTTTTTGCAAGATAGATTGCAAGAGTCTCAAAAAATGATTGAATCGGCATAGCATTGCTGCTGGCAACAACATTGTCTGGATAAATGGCTCTTTTATCATCATTATTAACAACATTAACAACAGAGATATTGGAAGTTGTACTAATTGTTTGAGCAAGAAACTCCTGAATATCTGACATTTTTTTATATCCAGTTATATCTCGGCTAACTCCTATTATGCCGATTAAGCTGCCTTTTGAATCAAGGTAAGGGGTTTTGAGTGTGTCAATCATTCTTCTTCTACCGTCAGGATAGGATATCCAATCTTCATTATGAAGCGGTTTCATAATCTTCAACATCTTTTTATCATTTGACCTAAAGAAATCTGCATCTTCTTTTGTGAAGAGATCGTAATCTGTTTTCCCAATTATCTCTTCAATTGATAGTCCAAGATGCTCTGCAAAAGCCTTATTGCAACCTAAATAGACACCGTTTATATCTTTAAAAAAAACTATGTCATACATAGAATGAAGAAGAGAGGTAAGCAGCCCTTTTGTGTTCTGAAGTTCACACATCTGTCTTCTTGATTCAAGCAGATCTGATAAGATCTTACCAGCAAGTATTGTGGCAAGAGGATAAAGCAGCATTACAGGCGGGCCTATCTTCATAGCAACAGACGCTCCTGTACCTTTGGATAACAGAGTTAAAAATACAATAGCAACCATAGATAAATGGACGACAAAACCCAAAATATAAAGATTTCGGACTGAAGGTGGTTTCTTTTCTGGTTTAAGGTAAAAGCGTGCAATTGCACCTATAATAAAAGATGAGGTAATAACTGAAAGCCCTGTTATTGTACCTACTCCCCCAAGTAAGAGACGGTAGGCAGCTGTTATCGTACTTGCAACAACTCCGCTTAATGGTCCAAAAAAGAGAGTACAGAGGCTCACCATAACAGAACGCCCGTCAAATATAAGGCCTGGTCCAAGAATCAAAGGACGCATCATTCCTAAAACAGCGGCACTGCCAAATAGAACTCCTTGAAGAGTTAACGCAACATTAGGGCTTATTTTTGATATTTTACAATGATTTTCAATAAACCCCGAAACAATGCTTAGAGAAACTAAAAGAGAAAGGTTTAGAATTAAATCAATATATATCAAGTGTTTTCTCCTGTTTAAGAAATTGCATATCTTTAAGTTTTGCTGATAACTCTTTTTTTGAAAATGGTTTCTGAATAAAATGGAGTTCTTGATTAAACAACTCTTCATTGGAAATAACATCTGCTGTGTATCCAGACATAAATAACAGCTTAATATCAGGGTGTTTTAAAATGATATTTTTAGCAAGCTCATAACCATTCATTTTTGGCATAATAATATCGGTAATGAGAAGATCTATTTTCCCATCATGCTTTTGGGCAATATTAATTGCCTCTGATGGTGAATTTGCAGCAAGAACGTTATAGCCCTCTTTTGCAATCATAAGTTTTGTAAGTTTTAAGATTGCTTGCTCATCTTCCACAAGAAGAGCTGTTAAAATTTGGTTAGAGGGTTTGTTTTCAAGTTCAACTAAAGAACATTGCAAATTATCCTCATTTTTTTCATTCTCAATATATCGGGGCAGATAAATATTAAATGTTGTGCCTTTACCCAATTCACTTTGGACATCTATAAAACCTCTGTTTTGTTTTACAATCCCATAAACTGTTGCAAGACCTAAACCAGTTCCTTTACCAATCTCTTTTGTTGTAAAAAAAGGTTCAAATATATTTTTTAACGTGTTGCTATCCATACCGCAGCCATCATCGCTTACAGATAACAAAACATAATGGGTATTAAAAATCTCTGGATTATCTATTGAGCTATTTATCGGGTTATCTAT
>JADFXA010000063.1:0-7189 GCA_015233755.1 Desulfamplus sp.
TTAGGAGAGATTATATCTTCAGATTTAACCTTGCTGCTGAAGCTGTGAATCTTACCCTGATTATTAGTAGATATTGGGATTTCACTTTGATCTTTAACAGAGCGTTGTCTTTCCCTAACTGGATAAATCCTACGTGCCTCTTTGGAAGCTTTCATTGCTTTAGCTAAGGCTATTAATGGGTTCAAAAGAGATTTTAGTTCTGCAAAGGCAGCATCAGGAGATGCTGCCTTTGGTTTTGGTATAAAATCTAATGCTCCTCTCTCTAATGCTTTAACTGTAAGTTCAGCACCTTCCTTATCAATGCCGCTAACCATGATAACACTAATGTTGGGATACCTTGTCTTAATATGGCTAAGAGCTTCAAGCCCGTCCATCTCAGGCATTGCCATATCCATAATTACCAAGTCTGGATGAGATAACTCAATTTTTTTTAAAGCAATGCTCCCATTTGAGGCAACACCCATCAAATCAACATCTGGTATCTCTTCTATTAGGTTTGATAGTAGCTGTCTGTAAAAAATAGTATCATCAACTACAAGTATTTTTAAATTATGGCTCATAATTACAAGTTGAACTGTTTTACAATCTCAGCCAATGATGCTGCTATCTTAGAGAGCTCTCTTGAAGATTCGTTTGTTTGACTTGCTCCAATTGCTGTCTCTTTTGAAGCCATGCTTATACCATGAATATTTTGAGATATATCATTAACACCCTTAGCCGCTTCAACTGAGGAACGGGCAACTTCTGATATACCATTAGAAAGTTCACCCACATGACGAGCAACTTCTGAAGCAACTTTTGAGATTTCATCTGTAGAACGGGCAATCTCGTTTACTAACTCAGACGACTCTCCAGCTTTTTGTGCCACCTCTTTTACAGTGTGTGCATTTTCTGTAACAGAACGTGAAATCTCTCCAGCGGTAGATGTCTGCTCTTCAACTGCTGATGCAATAGTTTCATTTATAGCTGCGATTTCATTAATTACCTTGCTGATTTCAGAAATAGCATCAACTACCATATTGGTGCTATTTTGAATCTGCTCAATTTGTCCAGAAATCTCATCTGTTGCCTCTGCTGACTGTTTGGCAAGTGCTTTTACTTCACCAGCAACAACTGCAAAACCTTTACCAGCTTCACCAGCTCCAGCAGCTTCAATTGTTGCATTTAGTGCCAACATATTTGTCTGGTCAGCAATGTCTTTAATAACTCCTACAACCTTGCCAATCTGTTTTGATGCACTTACTAACGCCTGCATCTTATCATTAATCTTCTCTGTTGCCTTACTTGCATTTTGTGAGACTCTGCTTGCTTGACTTGTATTTTTAGCAACTTCGTTGAGAGAGGCGGTCATCTCTTCAACAGCAACGGCAACAGTGTTAATGCCCATTGCTATTGAATCACTGTCATACGCCATTTTTTTAACATTGTCTGCTGTCCTATGTGCAGACTCAGCAACATTTGAGAATGTAGAAGACATCTCTTCTGTCATAGCAGCAATATTAGAGACAGACGAGCTTGACTGTTCAGCAGCAGAGGCAACAGTGCTGACACTTGCAGATACCTGCTCAGAAGCTGCTGCAACCATACCAGATTGAGAAGTCATCTCTTCTGCTGCTGCTGCCATCTGAGTAGATACAGAAGACAGCTCTTTAGAGGAGCCAGACAAATTATTGGTAGTTTGGGCAATATCTTTAAGAATATGAGAAAGATTATCTGCCATCTGCTTCATATTTGCATAAACGCCTATGATCTTTTTACTATCTTTCTTTGATGTAAAAGTAAGATCGCCTTTTGCAATTTTATCAGCAATTTGAGCTATTTCTGCAGGGTCTCCGCCTAACTGATTTGCAACGCTGTTAGTTATTAGAATAATCAGCAATATTCCAGCAAATAATGCAGCCGCACTTGCGATGATAATTACTGTAACTGCTTTTTTGTTAGAGCTTTCAACACGAGGACCAATTTGGTCTTGAACACTTTTAATACTTCCCTTAATATCTTCAACTAAAGCTATGATTCCAGGTCCTGTCGTATTTAAAATTTCATCTCTTAGAATATTGCGTTTTACCGTGATCTCAACAAATTTACTAAATGCAGTCATATATAGCTCTTTAGCTGCAACAGCTTGCTCTACTAATTTCAGCATATCTGGATTTTGTAAATCTCTACTAATGATATTTATATTCTCCTGCATATAGTCAAACTCTTCTGTAACTTTATCCACAGAAGCCTTATCATTAGTTGTTAAATATTTTTGGGCATGAAGTCGAGCTAATAGCAGATCATGGATAGCCAAGCCGGCATGAAAAGCTAACATGATATTATTCTCTTTTTGAGCACCACTCATAACGGCATTCAAAGCCTTTTCAGCCTCAGGAGCTTTTATAAGAAGAGTTGAATTTATTATCTCACTGCCTTGTTGTTGAAGCTCATCAATTTCGTGAAAAGCTGAATTGTATTTAAGGCGCAGCTCATCAATATTATCGACTTTTTTGCTTCGTTCAGGGTCATTAATATCTTGATGAGCCTGTTTTAAAAATTCTTCCATCTTTTCATAATATTGATCATATTTTTTGTGATACTCTTCATTTCCTGTAACAATGAAATCTTTAGCATTCATAGATGCCATAAGCATGTTAGATTGCAGCTGGCTTACCAAGTTAGAATTACGAGCCATCTCACGATAATCGTGGAATCCTGTAGATGCACTGTTTAAAGCAAAAAAAGCTATACCAGATACAATACCCAAAAGGACAAGAACCGTAAAAAATCCTCCCATCAATTTAGTTCGCAGTGAAACAGTCTTGAAATTCATTTTTTCTACTCCTTCTTAAATTAATTCATATCTCTTAAATTATTGCCCATTACTCTCGCAGGCAAGCATAATCTTGTCTAACATTGCATTCACATCAAGAATAATAATAAGCTGTCTGCCCTTTTTTATTACTCCTTCAATCAAAGCCTCTTCAGCTTCATCTAAATTGGGCGGTGCTGGAAAAATATCTGAATTTTCTATAGTTATCACATCGTCCATCTGGTCAATTAATAATCCTACAATATCGTTTCCCAAAGAGATATTGCCAACCATTCCACTTCTTTTATATCTTTCAATATCATCGTCAGTTTTTAAGACTAAAAGACGGCTTGTAGCAATATCTTCAGATGCAGCTCTGTTTAAACAAATATTTAGATCAATAACCGTTACAACACGACCTCTTAAATTCATCAAACCTTTTAAGTGTGCTGGTGAATCAGGAATTGGAGTAATTGACATGTGGCGATAGACCTCTTTTATCAAAAGAATATCAATTCCTAATTTACTATCTCCAAGAAGAAATGTAGCAATCTGCCGACTCATAATGCCACCTCCTTCTGGTATTTCATCTCATGATCCAACTTATTTTTTCTATCAACTCTATTATCCTCTAACATTTTTGAGAGCTTATCAAGCAGCCTCTCTTTATTCAATTTTGCTTCCCATTGAGTAAATCCCGCCTTAAACCCTTTTTGAGGGTCTATATCTTCTGCCAATGATGTTACAGCCATAACAGGCAAATCCTTTAAACGAATATCTGAGCGAATTGCACGAATAGTCTGCCAGCCGTCCATTTCAGGCATTACAATGTCAAGAATAACACCATCTACTTTCTGTTCATATAGAATTTCAAGAGCCTGTTTGCCATTTTCTGCCTCAAGAACATCATATCCAGCAGATGTTAAATAATCTCTTTCAACCATTCTAAAAAATGGAGTATCCTCTACAATCAGAACCTTTTTTAAATCAGAGTTTGACTTTGAAATACTTTTATTGCGATACCATTCAGGGGCTGCTAACTCAAAGAGGCGATACATATCTGGCAGTAATGTTATTCTATTCTCCAATATTGCAGAACCAAAGAGACCTGGGGCAGCTATCGATTTTGTATCTATATCTACCACAGCATTGATTGTCCCCTCTACATTATGAATTATAATCCCCATAGGGTATTTCATCTGCTTTGGAACAATAACTCCAATGGTCTGATCTGGTAACCTTTCAGGGCGTGTAATCGGCAGATAATCTTCAAGAAAGACAAGCCTCAATTTTGCACCTTGATATTGGAGGTATTGCTGATCTTTTATCATTTCAATGGTTGATGCTTTAATTCTTTCAATGCGGGAGATAAGCTCTAAAGGCAATGCAAATCTTTCAGGAGTGTTATTGTTAAATAGCAAAAGTGTTTGAAGGTCTTTCCCATCATGTTTTGTATCTGTTTTATGTTTAATCTCAGCTTTTGATTTTCTTCTATATTTTTCTAAATCAATATGATGGAGCTTTGCCTTTTCAAATATCCCAGCAGCATCAAGGATAAGCGAAACAGAACCATTTCCCATTATGCTTGCACCGCTGAAACACTTCTGGCTTTTAAGATAGCGCGGCAGAGGTTTTACGACAATCTCTTCAATGTTTTCTACTGCATCAACCAAAAGCCCAAATTGAGATGTTCCATGTTTAATTACAATTATTCGTGCAGGCTCTGTTGATGAGCTGATATCTATTGTCTCTTTTTTATTATCGTTAATATTGAGTACATCTTTTAGTGAGATAAGAGGTAATAACATATTTCTCAAACGTAGAATAAGTGATTTTTGAACAAGCTCAATACGGTTTTTTATTTCATCAGGATCGATAAGAACAAGTTCGTCAATATTTGCCTGTGGCAGAATAAAACACTGTCCTCCAGTTTGTATTACAAGTCCAGATACAATTGCCAATGTTAATGGCAATACAAGGCTTATAGTTGTCCCTTCATAAAGCGTGCTGTTAATATCAACTGTTCCACCTAACTGCTTGATGTTGGTCATCACAACGTCCATTCCAACACCTCGTCCACTCACTGCTGAAACTTGCTTGGCAGTTGAAAAACCTGGTTTAAAAATGAGCATCATCAGCTCTTTTTCTCCCATTTCGCTCATCTGCTCTTTAGTAATTATCTCTTTTTCAACAGCTTTTTCCCCAACAAATTTGCAATTGATGCCGCTGCCATCATCAATAATGTCGATATAGACATGACCAGCCTGATGATATGCTTTTAGTTGAATTGTTCCTTGTCTTGGTTTTCCCGATTTTTCTCGATAATCTGCCTGTTCAATACCATGATCAACACTGTTACGAATAAGGTGGGTTAAAGGATCAGATAGTGCTTCAATAATCGATTTATCAAGTTCCACATCTTCCCCATAGGTTACAAGCCTTATCTCTTTATTTAGCTGCTTGGCAAGATCTCGAACTATCCGCTGAAATTTACCAAAGATCATAGATACTGGCTGCATTCTCATCTGCATAATTTTTTCTTGCATCTCTGTTGTGATGCGGCTTATGTGCTGAATAGCAGAGTTAAGACCTGGAGTATCTTTTATTAATGGCATGGCTATCTGATTAAGTTGATTTCTTCCCAAAACCATCTCACCAGCAAGGTTTACAAGATCATTTAAGAAATTAACCCCAACTTTTATCTTCTCTTCTGTCTGGATGGTATTTGTATTCTTAAATTCAAACTCAATTGGAGGTGTGGATTGCTGCTGTTTCGTGATTTCGAGTTGTTGATTGCTCTCTTCTGTGACATCTTTAGGTTTTGATATTTTTAATTCAGGCTCAATTGGAGGTGTGAATTGCTGCTGTTTTTTGATTTGGGGTTTTGGCTTCTTGCTCTCTTCTGTGACATCTTTAGTTTGTGATATTTTTAATCCAGGCTTTATTTCATTTGGATTATTTGGTTCAATTTTCTCTTGTTTGGTTTGTTCAAAATTTTCAACTTGATTATCAGCATCAATATCAATAGGGATAATTCTCTCTTTTGGAATACCCAATACATTGGGTAGAGACTCTTCTTCAAGAAATGTTGCAAAGGCAAATACAAATTTAATCTCGTTATCTAAACAGTCAGAAAGACCTTGAATCATATCAATATCAAGCCTTGATTCAATTAAATCGCCATTTGAGACAATGCTGTTAATTAAATCAAGCGGAGTTTTACCCTTTTGAGTTAAATCTTTTTTTAAATAGACTGTTATGGTGTAGAGACAGAGCCTATTTCTAACAAATTTATCTAACTCATTTTTAGCAACATCAAATGTTCTGGGTTCTTGACCAGTTGGAGTTTTTTCTTTAACCGTAATGATTTGTTCTTCTTTAGTTGATCTAAAAGAAACATTACTAATCTTTTGTCCAGCATTGCTATAATCTTGAGCTATATTATCATAATTTGACTCTAAATTACTATCTTGCTGCTCTAAAACATCTCCTGACATCTCCTCAGAAGGGTTTAAAATGGTTGTCAATCTATCAATTTCAGGCTGTATGTTAAAATTTTCACTGTTGCCAATATCATCAAACATTGCTCTCAGAGCATCAATACCTGAAAAAAGAGCATCAATAAATTCAGGGCTTGCTTTTATATTTCCTTCCCTAAGAAGGGATAGGAGATTTTCCATAACATGTGAGAGATTGCCGATATTTTGAAGTCCAAAAAAGCCAGATGCACCTTTTATGCTGTGAACTGCACGAAATATCCCATTGATAATTTTAGAGTCAATATTATCAATACTCTTTTCCATCTCTAAAAGGTCAGGCTCAATTGATTCTAAATGCTGAATAGACTCCTCAACAAAGACTTTAATCAACTCGTCCTGATCCATCATTTTGTCGGCTCCTTACTTTTTATGCTAAAGAGTGATGGAAATTGGAAGAACTTTGCAACCTTTAAAAATTTTTCTCCAGCTCCAGTTATCTCAAATATTTTTGATTCAGATTTAACTTGGCGGTATATTCCAATAATCAAATTAACACCAAGTGAATCGACATTTTCAATATTGTCTGCCTTAAAAACAACCTTAGAAACATTGGGATATGCTTTAAGCTTTTGTAAGAAAAAATCTCTTAATTTTTCAATTTGGCTTGCAACTAAATCTGTTGTTGGTGTTAAAAAAAGGGTGTCTTTTTCAGGATTTAGATCGTTTTGGATCCCAAATCCATATTTTATCTTTTGTTCTGTCAAATCAATAGCTGAGATGCGATCTTCAGGAATACCAAGAAACTTTGAGATAAACTTTAAACTAAAGTCAGTTCCGAAAACAACAATAAAGGGGAGATCGATATCTAAACAATCTTCAAGCCCTTGGACACTATCAACATCTAAGCTTGATTCAA
>JADFXA010000063.1:7289-9657 GCA_015233755.1 Desulfamplus sp.
ATATCTAAACAATCTTCAAGCCCTTGGACACTATCAACATCTAAGCTTGATTCAATGAACTCTCCATGTTTGTTAATTTCATTGATTATATCAAAAGGAGTTTTGCCTTTAAGTGTTAAATCTCTCTTTAGATCAAACTTAAGAGAATAAAGATCCAATCCTGTTTTTAGGAAGTTTTCCAATTTATCTTCGGCAATTTCAAACTTGTTTGACTGCCCACTCTTACCACTGCTCTCTTGGATAGTAATTATTTTAGCTGGTTTATCATTTTGCTTTAAATAAGATGTTAAAAGCTCTATCTCATCCTTAATATTATACTGCTCGCTTTTGTTTATATCTTTTAACATAGAACTAAGAAGAGCTGCGCCAGCTAAAAATGATTGAATAAGCCCTTTGCTTGGCTTTATCTTACCGTAACGCAATTGAGAAAGCAGACTCTCCATAGTATAAGAGAGTTCACCAATTTTCTGAAAGTGATAAAAACCTGAAGCCCCTTTTATGCTGTGCATTGCTCTAAATATTCCATTCAAAATATCAGAATCAATGTTATCTATATTTTTCTGTAGTTCAAGCAGATCAGATTTAATTGAATCTAAATGCACTAAAGACTCTTTAGCAAAAACTTTTACCAACTCATCTTCCATCATAATTGATTTCTCCTTGCTTGCTATTCATATAAATCATATTTTTCAATTTGTTTTAAAAGTCAATGTTACCGCATTTCCATCAACTATCAATTCTTGACCAACTGAAGTCATAAGAGTTAAACCACGTTTTCCGATCTGCGTTAGGGTTAAATCAGTTGGCTTGCGAACATTCTTTTTAAGATCAAATCCTGACCCTTCATCTGAAATAACTATCTTTAATTCGTCATTTTTAAGATATAAGTCAACCTCAAAATGGGAAGTTGGTTTATAATTATTTCCATGTTCAACTGCATTAAGCATTGCCTCTCTGACAGATAAAAGCACAATATCTTTGTCATTTCCTTGTGGAATTTTCTCAATTGGCAAAATATCTTCTATCCAGCGACATGCTCTGTCAACTTCGTTATATGTTGATAAAAATTCTGCGTGAAAAGTTGGCTTACCATTTTTTTCAGGGTTGTGAATACAAATGAGAAGCAGATCATCATCTTGCTCCTTTTTGTCTAATATATTATCAAGAATATGTTGGCAAATACCTTTTATAGTGTTTTTACTGAAAAATTCGGAACTGCTCTCAATAGCATCAATAAGCTCTTTTACTTCAATACCATCTGAAAATAGAAATAGATAAGAGTTCGGTTCTAAGTTCTCAGATTCATATACAAAAAGATCATCATCATCTAAAATTCCAAGAACCATACCTCCGCCATTGAGGATGTTATAAGTTGGTTTAGTATTCAAATTAAAAGAGACAAGAAGTCCACCTGGATTGCCAGCAGAGGCAAGCTTAAGTTTCCCTGATAGACGCTCCCAAACTATGACAGTTGCACAGACATGAGATTTATCGTTTCCAACTTTAATCAACTCTTTGTTTATCTTTTTAAGTAAAGATATTGGATCTTTGTGGCTGTCCCAAAATGAGGTGAGTATTCCTGTAAAAGTTGCACTTGTATATGAACTTATCACATCATGCCCTGAAACATCTGCAATTACAAGACCGCAATCTCCATCAAGCCCAAACCTATGGCATCTCATCAAATCTCCGCCGGCCTCATGCAAAGGTTGATATGTAAAATCAACCAATTGACATAAGTTAATACAACCAGCCCTAAATAGTTGAGATTGAGCTTGTCGCACTAAAGATACTGTTTTGGCGTCAGATAGGCGAGAACCTTTTAGCATCAATTGAGAGAGTGCAGACTCAATTATCTCAATTGCATTATTTTTTGTGATTTGAGCTTGCGGTATAATTCCATCAACTTTTTGCTGAACTGCGAACTGAAATGTGGAAGGATCGTAAGATTGGGTATAGAGAAAGACAAGAATATGAGGAAATTGTCTTTTTATAATTGTCAATAGACCAAGACCATCAATCCCTGATGTAAATATGTTGCTTACAACAATATCAAGAATCTTATCGTTATTGTCTTCAATAAATTTTAATGCTTCTGAACCATTGCTAACACTATTAACTTCAAAACCAATTTGCATTAAAAAATCACTATAACTCTCCCTTAATTGTTTATTTTCTTCAACTAAAAGTAAACTATAACCCTTAAATGGGCAGGATTTGTCAAAAGATTCTTCATTAACTTGGGAAGAACTTTCAGCAAACTCTTCTTTATTGGAATCTTGGCATTGTCTATGATTATTTTTTGCATCAGAGTTATCTTTTGAATTAGGCGGCTCTTTTAGATATTTTTCAATTATTGCTCGCAACT
>JADFXA010000064.1 GCA_015233755.1 Desulfamplus sp.
TAAGGGGTTTACCACTATTGATAACTCTTCCAGTCAGAGAGGCAGTTTTGCTTAAATTTTTTATCTCTTTTACACTGCTATCTTTTTGATCAAAGGAATAGGGAAAAGAGATACGATCCTCATCTTCGTGGTATATGGCAATAAAAAAATTATCTACATTTATGATTTTAGAAAGAGATTTGTGTATAGCTTGATAAAATTCATCAAGAGTTTTTGTTCTATTGACTGCGTCTGCAATTTCAATCATCACATCTATAGTTTTATGGGTATTTCTTATATCAGGACATTCATTTTTGGTCTGATTTTTTTGTTTCATTGTAACATCCATGCCATACGCGGCATCACTTATAAAAAACATATTTAATCTTATAGTATTATTTGTTAAATATTTGAGCCAGATTTAGAGGCTGTGTAAAAAGCAAAGTAAATATTAGTTTACACTATATTTTTAATAACTATCTCATTAAAGGTGTCATAAATCAAGATTTATGATAGTGTGCTTAATTAACTTAAAGAGTGGTAAGATTAACTTTTATATAAATCAAAGTTGAAGGATTGTATTAAATGAAGTCTATAGAAGAGATTTCCCTTCTTTATGAAATAAACGAAGCATTAAATGACAATACAGATATGAAAAAGGCTCTCTACAAGGTTTTAGAGATACTATCTGAATCTTTAAACCTTGTGCGGGGGACGGTTACACTTCTTGATCATATAACAAAAGAGATAAGAATAGAGGTTGCACATGGCATTCCTGAAAAAGCTATGAAGCGGGCAAAATATAAACTTGGTGAAGGAATTACTGGAAAGGTTATCCAAACAGGAGAACCAGCAGTTGTGCCAATTATAAATGAAGAACCACTTTTTCTCAATAAAACCGCTTCCCATAAAGGAGAAGTTGGTATGGATTACTCATTTATATGTGTGCCTGTTAAAAAAGGTAACCGTGTTGTTGGTGCTTTGAGTGCTGATAGACCATATCAGGGGAAAACTGCCCTTCAACAGGGTGAGAAGGTTTTATCTGTTGTAGCAACAATGATTGCCCGCCATGTTATTAATCTTGAGCGGCTTCATACAGAAAAGGATAAATTAAAACAGGAGAATATCCGGCTAAAAGGTGAGCTTGAAAATAGATATAGCTTTTCCAATATTATTGGTAATAGCAATAAAATGAGAGAGGTTTTTCAGATGATCTCTCAAGTTTCAAGAAGCAATGCCACTGTTTTAATAAGAGGAGAGAGTGGAACTGGTAAAGAGTTGATTGCCAATTCAATTCATTACAACAGCCACAGAAACAGCCACCCTTTTGTTAAGATCAACTGTGCCGCACTTCCTACTAATTTGATAGAAAGCGAGCTTTTTGGACATGAAAAAGGCTCTTTTACAGGAGCTTTGCAACAAAAAAAAGGCAAGTTTGAGATGGCTCATAAAGGGACGATTTTTTTAGATGAGATTGGCACTATGGATCTATCTGTTCAAGTTAAACTTCTAAGAGTGCTTCAAGAAAAGGAGTTTGAGAGGGTAGGGGGGCATGAAACTATCAAAGTTGATGTAAGAATTATTGCGGCCACAAACAGCAACCTTGAGAGTATGGTAGAAAAGGGTACTTTTAGAGATGATCTCTATTTTAGGCTGAATGTCTTTCCTATCTATGTTCCAAGTTTGAGAATGAGAAAAACTGACGTTATACTTCTTGCCGACCATTTTCTTGAAAAGTATTCAAAAGAGCATTTTAAGGATATAAAAAGATTCTCAACTCCTGCCATTGATATGCTCATGGAATACCATTGGCCTGGTAATGTTCGAGAGCTTGAAAATTGCATTGAGAGGGCTATACTTCTATGTAATGAAGGTGCAATTCACAGCTATCATCTACCGCCAAGTCTTCAAACCGGAAAAACTTCGCAAACTCTTGCTCCAATAACTATGGATCAAGCTGTTGCAAATCTTGAACGCGAAATGATAATTGATTCTCTAAAGAACACGCGGGGAAATATTAAAAAAGCAGCTGAGCTTGTTGGCACTACGGTAAGAATATTTGCCTACAAAGCTTCTAAATATGGTGTAGATTATAAAGATTATAGATAACTTGACTTTGTTGTAGTGTGAATTGGAATAAATTTAACTTTTATATATACAAAAATCTAACTTATTACCGAGATAAATATAGTTATAGCGTTTAAGTTAAGAATAGGGATAAATTCAATATGTTAGGAACAATAGTTAATGCTGTTGCCATTATTGCTGGTGGTCTTATTGGAATGCTGTTTAGTGGAGGGATTCCTGAAAGGTATAATAAGACCATAATGCACGCTGTAAGCCTTGCTGTACTTATCATTGGTATTAAAGGTGCTATGAAAAGCGATGATCTTCTTGTTGTGATATTTAGTTTAGCATTTGGCAGCCTTTTAGGTGAACTTATGCACATTGAAGATGGACTTGAAAAGGTAGGAAGAATTTTAGAAAAGAGGTTTTCTAAAGATAAAGATGACGGTCGTTTTTATCAAGGATTTATAACAGCAACTCTTATCTTCTGTGTTGGTTCAATGGCAATTGTTGGTTCTCTTGAAAGTGGACTTACTGGTAACCACCAAACACTTTTTGCAAAATCTGCATTAGATGGTATCACCTCTATAATACTTGGTTCATCTTTTGGTTTAGGTGTTATATTTTCAGGTGTACCAATATTATTATATCAAGGAGCTATCACTATGGCTGCTGTGTTTGTAAAACCATTTCTTCAACCACAGGTTGTAAGTCAAATGTCATCAGTAGGTGGTGTTCTTATTATGGCAATTGGCATAAATCTTCTTGGCGCTGCAAAAATAAGGGTTGGAAGTATGATTCCAGCTATCTTCCTTCCTATGATATGGTATATTATTTTGCTGATATATCCATGGTAACCCATATTCTGCAACTGAAAGATTTGGCAATTCTTAGAAAAATGTCAAATCTATTACTATAATTTTCAAAATTAAGGCAAGGATAACCAATGACAACTTTTCCTAACATTTTCACACCAATTAAAATCGGTTCTATGTATGTTAAAAACAGACTTATGATGTCTGCTATGAGCATAAATTTTGGAGTAGATGATAAATGTCATGTTACAGATCAGTTGACCCAATATTTTGTTGAGAGGGCAAAAGGTGGCGTTGGCATGATGCTTGTCGGTGGAGGTAGCGTTCATCCAGGAGGTCAGGAGCTTCCTGATTTACCTGTTTTATATGAAGATAGCTGTATCCCATCTTTGCAAAAAATGGTTAAAGCAGTCAAAGAGGCTTGTGAATATCCTATTGTTAATAAATCCTCTCTACAAGATGATGAGTCAGTTATAAATGAGGTTAAGTTCGGAGTTCAGTTAATGCACGGTGGTCGTCAATCTTATCTTCCTCAAAAAGTTGCACCATCACCAATACCAGCCCCAGCAGTTGTCAAAGGCGAGGTTAGAGCATTAGAAGTTAATGAAATACAAGAGCTTGTCCAGTGTTTTGGAAGTGCAACAAAACGTTGCAAAGATGCAGGATTTGATTTTGTAGAGATTCATGCTGCACACGGTTATCTTATAAATCAATTTATGTCGCCTAACTCAAATATAAGGCAAGATCAGTATGGCGGATCATTTGAGAATAGAACTCGATTTCTATTTGAGATCATTGACGATATAAAGAAAAAAGCAGGTGAAGAGTTTCCTATTGGTATTCGTATAAATGGTAGAGATTACATTAAAAATGGCTGGGAACTTGAAGATGCTGTTAAACTTGCTCCGCTTTTAGAAAAAGCAGGAGTTGCCTATCTTCACATTTCAGGCGGTGTTTATGGTTCTACCGAACTTACTATCCCATCAATGTATTCAGCTCATGGCTGTTTTGTCTATATGGCAGAGGAGATAAAAAAGCATGTCTCAATTCCTGTTATTACAGTTGGAAGGATAAAATCTCCTCTGCTTGCAGATGAAATATTGAGAGATGGAAAGGCTGATGTTGTCTCAATGGGTCGCGCGCTGCTTGCTGATCCATATTTACCAATAAAAGCTCAACAGGGAAAATTATCTGAAATACGTCCATGTATTGGGTGTTGCTTGGGCTGTATTCATGCTGTTCTTGCTAAAGAGCCTGGTTCATGTGTTGTAAATCCTGATGTTGGAAGAGAGTATAAATTAAAAGAGGAATATCAGAAAGAAAATCCAAGCCCCACCACCTTGCCCCCTCCCCAAAAGAGAGGAGGGATAATTACTCCCTCACCTTTGGGGAGGGTTGGAGTGGGGCAAACAGACCAAAAATACAAAATCTTGGTTGTTGGGGCAGGGCCTGCTGGAATGGCTGCATCACGCCTCTTTGCAATTAGAGGTCATAAAGTGTTGATTGTTGAAAAAAGGACCAATTCAGGAGGATTGCTCTCTCTTGCCTCAAAAGCCCCTGGACGCGGTGAACTTGGAGATATTCTTGAATTTTTCGAAAATGAGCTTGTAAGGCTGAATGTTGAGATACTTTATGGCAAATCTCTTGATGAGAAGATTATAGAGTCTTTTAGTCCTGACAAGGTTGTTGTTGCGACAGGCTCAATGCCAGATATGCCTATGATTAAAGGGCTTTTTCAAAGTAAAATGGACGTTGTAACCAGTGTGGATATTTTAGATAGAAATAGAGACAACAATACAACAAATAGTAATATTGAAGATAGAGCCTCTGATTCTATGATTTCAGGTAAAAAGGTTATTGTGTTGGGTGGTGGTATGACAGGTCTTATTACTGCTGATTACATTGCTTCAAAAGGCAATGAGGTTTATGTTCTAAATCGAAAAAAGAGTTATGCAGAGGAGATGTCAGCAAATGATCGATATTATCTGAGAGAAAGCCTTAAAAAGAAAGGGGTTGTACTCTACAAGAATGTTTCGATTGAAAAATTTACATCTTGCGGCGTGGAGTTTCATATAAAAAAAGGAGATTCCATTAAAGATGCAGAAACCGTTTCTATAGATGGATGTGATATGGTCGTGATTTCAGAGAAGCATATATCAATAAGAGATATGAAAAAATTTGAAACTCTAACCAAGGCTGAATTTCATTTTATCGGAGATGCAAAATCTCCGCGTCATCTTATGTATTGTATAAGCGAAGCTGAAGAGATTGCAAGGGGTTAAGAAATTCACCTTTTTCTTACACAAATTGGGTTTGGTAGTACTCAAAGTGATCAACAAAGTAGCAATAACGTAGAGAGGAACGGATGGAATATACAGTCAAAGATATTTTACAACTTGAGGTAGCCCCAGCACTTGGTTGCACAGAGCCTACAGCAATTGCACTTGGTGCTGCTGCTGCGACATCTCTTTTGCCTTCAATACCCAAAAACAAGATAGATTCTATTGAACTCTGGCTTGATCCAAATATTTTTAAAAATGGTCTTGCTGTTGCCATACCCGGGACAGGCGGACTTTCAGGTCTTGATCTTGCATCTGCAATTGGGGCGATAGCAGGAGACCCAATGCTTCGTATGGAGGTTCTCGTTCCGATAACAGATGATGATGTGAAATTTGCATCTCAATTTGTTGAAGATGGCAAAGTTAAAGTAAATCTACTTTCTGACCATCGTGGTCTCTATGTAAAAACTGCAATCCAGTCAGGTCAAGATCGTGCTGTTTCAACTATTGAGGTTTTGCATGACAATATAACATCTCTTGAACTCAATGGAAAACAAATTACAGAGCATCCTCTATTTGATAATACAAATACCAAAAAAGATCATAACGGAAATAAAAAAAATAGAGGTAATGCTGCAGAGCTTGAAAAGAGTTTAAAGCAGATAACCATGAGTGAAATCATAGCTCTTGCTGATGCACTTGATAATGATGACCTTGATTTTATTGAGCGTGGAATTGAGATGAATATGATTCTTGCAAAATATGGTCTTGAACATGAGTGTGGTCTTCAAGTTGGAGCAACTTTGAGCAAACTTTCAGATAAAGGTTTAATATCAAAAGATATGCTCCATAATGCAAGGGTTTTAACTGCTGCTGCTGGAGATGCAAGAATGTCTGGAGCAAGGCTTCCAGCTATGAGTTCTGCTGGAAGCGGAAATCATGGTTTAACAGCTATCATTCCTGTAAAAGCTGTGGCTGACCATATTGGAGCGAAACGCGATGATCTGTGTCGTGCTGTTGGATTAAGCCACATAATGACAGCATGCATTAAAGCCCACACAGGTAGGCTTGCTGCAATATGTGCCTGTTCTGTAGCTGCTGGAGCTGGAGCTGCTGCTGGTATTACACGCCTTCTTGGAGGAACTTCTGAGCAGATTGGTTTTGCTGTTGAAAACATAATTGAAGACCTTGCTGGCGTTATCTGTGATGGAGCAAAGAATAGTTGTGCATTAAAACTTGATACAGCAGCAGGTGCAGCAGTTCAAGCAGCCCTGTTTGCTCTTAATGGATTGAATGTAAAGATGACTGACGGTATTGTCGGGGAGAGACCAGAAAAGACCATAAGAAATATAGGCATTATAAGCTCTCAAGGAATGGTAGAGACTGACCGTGTGATTCTAAAAATAATGGTTGATAAAATTATCAAATAGTTATTCTTTACAAGTGTCTTCATTTGCAATTGTTATTTTATTTGTAGCCCTAAACTAAAGCTATGGGCTAATTTTATGACAGTTCAAAACAATCTAAAAATAATCAGGAAATCTTTTTCTTAGACGCTCAGACACCTTAAGTCCTTGTGCTTCCATCTCTTCCCACATCTGTTTTATATCTATTATCTCTTTTTCAATTTTTAAAAAGCAGTGTACAATTTCAGGGTCAAAATGGCTTCCAGAACCTTTTTTTATCTCCTCGATTGCCCTTTCTAAACTCCATGCCTCTTTGTATGGTCGTTTCATTGTTAAAGCATCAAAGACATCTGCTAAGGCAACAATTCTTCCAGATTCAGGAATGTCATTACCTTTTAGTTGTCTTGGATAGCCTGCCCCATTCCACTTTTCATGGTGAGATAGGGCAACATCAGAAGCCATTATAAATAAAGGGGTTCGTGATTTAGAAAGAATCGTATGTCCAATCTTAGGGTGAGTTTTCATAATATTCCACTCTTCATCATTTAGAGGGCCTGGCTTCTTAAGTATTGCATCAGGTATTCCAATTTTTCCAATATCATGCATTGGTGCTGCAAGTTCAAGCATTTCAGATTTTTCAATACTCCAGCCAAAAGCTCGCGATATTGCAGCAGAATAGGCGGCCATTCTCCAAATATGAACTCCTGTATCTGTATCGTTGTAATCACCTGCCTCCCCAAGCATAAATACAGCAGAACGCTGGCTTGCCTCAAGCTCTGCTGTTCTTGCTTGAACTAATTTTTCACACGCAATCTGTTGGTCGTGCAAAGCAAGATGAGTAGCAACCCTTGCCCTTACAATTGCCTTTGAAACTGGCTTTGTAATATAATCTACCCCACCAACTTCAAACCCTTTGCTCTCATCTGAGACATCAGACATAGCAGTAATAAATATAACTGGTATATTGGCAGTCGATTTATCTGATTTGAGTTTTTTACAGGTTTCGTAACCATCCATTTGAGGCATCATAATATCAAGCAAAATAATATCTGGCATAACTTTCTTTGCAACATCAAGGGCATTTACTCCGTTAATTGCAAATGAGAGTTGATATTCTCCTGCAAGTATATGACGCATAAGTTGAAGGTTATTGGGTTCGTCGTCAACAATAAGGATTCGCCATTGATGATCTTTCATAATCTGCTTATGCTCCATTAAGGTAGAAACTCAAGGGATCAATTCAATTTTCGCATGGACATCTAATTTCTAAAATCTTCTTTTTTGATACCAAGCTGTCTCATTTTATTGTAAAGCCCTCTTGGGTGAATATCTGCAACTTTTGCAGCTTGACCTACTCGACCACTAACTTTTTTAAGTATCATTTCAATGTAAATGCGTTCAACATTACTTATTACCTCTGATGTAACCTGAGGTAAAGTTTTATTTTCCCACGATGCTGTGTTAAATATCTGATTTTCAATAGAGAGTTGGTTGTGCTGATTTCCTTCAGGATTGAATATGCTTTCAGGGAGATCGTCTGGTTTTATGGTGTCTGTTCGGCAAAGAAGCATAGCCCGCTCAATTACATTCATAAGCTCTCTTACATTTCCGGGCCAATCGTATCTGCTCATCAACTGAACCGCCTCTTCTGATATTCCAATCACTTCTCTGCCAATTTTTTTTCTAAAATAGGAGATAAAGTTGCGAATAAGTCCTGGAATATCCTCTCTTCTTCTGCATAAAGGTGGAATTGTGAGAGATACAACGCTGATACGATAAAAGAGATCTCTTCTAAATCTGCCAAGCTCTATCTCCTTTTCAAGGTCTTTATTGGTAGCAGCAATTACACGAACATCAACCCAAATTGGCTCTTCTCCACCAATTGGAACAAATTCATAATCTTGAAGAACTCTTAAGAGCTTTGTTTGTAAATGAAGAGGAATGTCACCAATCTCGTCAAGAAATATAGTGCCATTGTGAGCAAGCTCAAATGCTCCTCGTCTGGCACGTATTGCACCTGTGAATGCCCCTTGTTCATGTCCAAAAAGCTCTGTTTCAAGAAGCTGCTCTGGAAGAGCTGCTGTATTTACCGCAATAAATGGACCATTAGAGCGTGAACCTTCAGCATGGATAGCCTTTGCAAGATGCTCCTTTCCTACCCCTGTCTCTCCTAAGATTAAAAGAGTTGCGCTGCTGTTTACAACTTGTTGAACCTCCTCCATAAATATCTGCATCTGTTGGCTATCTGAAACAAAATCACTTATTTTAGGCTTTAGACGACCCTTGCGATCATACCTGTCCATTAGGTTAAACTGCCGCCTTGACTCTAAAATAGTCTCTATTGCTTCAATAAGACTTGTAATTGAGATACCAGAATAGAGAACTGTATCAGCACCAGCAGCAAGCAATTGTGCATGATCTTCAGAAGAGTCATTAGCATGAAGGACAATGGTTACAGGCTTTTCAGGAAGATTGTTTAAAACCGAAAGCCCTGACTCTATAGGCTTTGGAATTAGTGCTTCACTTATAAGAAAAATATCTGCACAACTTCTGACAAGAGATTGCCACACTCCATTATTGCGTCCAAATTTTTTTAGCTGAATATCTGAAATAACATCTAATCTATCTACAATCCTTGATTCTAATTTCTTGTCCTTTATTGCTAATGCAAGCCTAAGCAGCATGAATTATTTCTCCTTGATCTTAAAAATAACTTAATAGAGATATTTGAGATTATTTAATGAACCTCTCTAATTAAGGAATGGTATTTTTATGCTACTTTATATCAATGAAAATCATTTGTGAATAAAAAAAGTATATTGATTTTACTATTCAAGAGTGTTTATCAATCAATAATTGTAGTTTTTAATATTTATTCTCCAGCTATTATATAAAAATGGCATTGTTATACCGCTTTATTTTAATAATCAATAATATCAAGTTATTAACTATGGTTATTATAATAAGGAGCATGTTAATATCAGAAAATATTTACCTGAAAAAGAGTATTAACGGTATTTAATTTATTTGATTATTTTATTTAAAAATATTTTTTAGCCATAAAAAAGTATTTTT
>JADFXA010000065.1 GCA_015233755.1 Desulfamplus sp.
TTTGAGCAAAAAGGGATTAAATCTGAAACTCATTTACTTATTCGCGGTATTGCTCCTGGGGAAGATGTCGTACGATTCGCAAAGGAGAAAGGCGTTGATGAGATTATCTACGGCATGAGAAAAGAGTCAAAGGTTGCGAAAATAGTTTTTGGTTCTAATGCTCAATATATAATATTAGAAGCTCACTGCCCCGTTGTAATAGTTAAATAAATATGAATTTTGGATATTTTTAGGGGTAATCAATCAGCAGTTACCCCTATTTTTCTATAAAAAACTACGAACTGCAACAGGGCTGCGATGGTATTTTCAACCTCTCAAGAAGTTTAGGAACTGGAACTCCATCGTTATTGTAACCCCTTAATTTATAATACTTTACAAGCATCTCTTTAAGCGGCACGACTCTTTTTTTCTTATCTCTTACGATTGTCTCCATAACCATTCTATCTGGCAAAGCGTCATCTCTGCTTCTTATTCCTTCTCTTGTATTCATATATCTTTCAAGAACATGGATCCGTTCCCCAGCTTTGAGAAACTCTTTTGATGACATTTTAATTCCAGTAATTGAAGAGAAAAGAGATGGATAAATAGAAAAATCAAAAAGGGCCAAAGCAAGTTCAGGAAGCCAAAGCATCAAATTTTTTAGAATAAATTTTGGTGTGTATTTTGTAAGCATTGGTTCAAGGGTGTAAGCATACATTGTAAAATGACAGGTTTGGAGTGCATTTACACCGCACGTTAAATCTTCAACAAATTTAACAAATTGAGGTTTGGAACGGGCGGTATCTGGTTTAAGAAGCCCCAAGAATACCTCAAAAGCCATAAGAGATGCAGAAAGATGACAAGCTCCTCTGTTTGCAACTGAATATGCAAGCCCCAAGCCATAAGAGCCTCTGGGATCATATCCTGCCATCTCAAGCCCTTTTACTTGAATTGCAAAACCTTTTCCTCCATATTTATGAGATAAAGCTCTTGAACCAAGCCCCATCTCTTTTCCAAATCCCTCACCTTTTGCAATACTTTCCAAAGCATCTTCAATTCCATCAATTGAACCAAACATCAGAGAATATTTTCGTGGTGTCCCAGATTGAGTTTTGTCTACATCATCAGAAGATTCTTTTTTTGCAGATAACTCATCTTGCTTTGATTTTGTAGAACAGACAAATAGATCAGGTGAAATTAATCCTTTTTCAACTGCTTCCATAACCCATCCAAGTGTTCCACCTGCTGAAATTGTGTCCATTCCAGCCTTGTTACAAATATCGTTAAACCTTGAAATTGCATCTGTATCAAAGACACCAAGATTTGAGCCAAGAAGTGTAAGCGTTTCATATTCAGGGACAGGAGCCTCTTTCCCATTAAATGTCCCTTTATGTCCGCACATTATTGAGCATGGCTTACAGGTATGAACCTTAGTGTCATGTTTCTCTTTAATCATCTCACCTGATATTCTAAAAGCGTGCTCATGATCACCAAAAGAGTAGTTCCAGACAGGCAGCATCTTGCCTTTGTTGACAAACTTAACATTGGTTGCAGTGCCAAATTTACCCATGGAAATTGTTACGGCATCATTTTTTATAAATTGAGTTGCCTTTTTCTTAACCTTTTGAAATTTTTCAGGCTCTGCTGGAACAATTTTGTAATGAGCACCTTTTGCAACAACTGCTTTAAGGTTTTTTGAACCCATAACAGCTCCAAGTCCACCTCTGCCAAGAAATCTATGTCCTGATGAGATGTTTGCAAATCGAACAAGATTCTCTCCAGCGGGACCAATCGCAAGTATTGCCTCTTTTTTAGATTCAGTTTTTGAAGAGCTTAAAACTCGCTCTTGAGTTTCTACGGTATCAAGACCCCACAAGTCTGTAGCGTCTCTAAACTCTACAGTGTTATGGTCAAACCAGACAACGCATTTATCTTTTGATTTTCCACGAATCACAAGTCCGCCATATCCTGCTGTTTTAAGCTGAATACCAAAAGGTCCGCCGCACGATGCTGTTGCAATGATTCCAGTCAACGGAGATTTAGAGATTGCCTCAAATCTACCTGAACATGGGGCACCAGTTCCAGTTACAACGCCTGGCATAATTATAAGGATATTCTCCTCACCAAGTGGATCAACACCTGGTTTTAAGCGATCGTAGAGAAGTTTCATTCCTAAACCTTTACCGCCAAGAAACATACGCCTATCTTCGTTTGATGCTTCAGAAACAGACCACGATTTATCTGTTAGGTTAATTTCAAGAATTTTATTAGAAAACCCTTTTATCTCTTCCATATTTTTATCCTCTACTGAAAAGCTTTTTTCAAGATAGCAAGAGCATCATTTGCGTCCATCTCTCTTGGGTTCATAACAATACTTGGGTCATTAATAGCCGCTTGAGCGATTTCATAAAGTTTATCTTCTGTTACGCCGGCCTGTTTTAAATTCATTGGAAGACCACACAGATCATTTAGAGCTTTACGCAACTCTACTATATAATTAATTGTCTGTTCCGCTCTTCGAGATTCTGGCGTTCTTGCATAAACTTCGGCTCCAGCAATTGGAAGAAGAAGTTTGCCTATATTTTCATGACATTTTGGCAAATTGTATTCTAACCCAAATGGGAGAAATATATTCATAGCAACACCATGAGGAATATGGCAGATTCCGCCAGCAGCATGACCAAGAGCATGCACCACACCAACCATTGAGTTTGAAAATGCAATTCCAGCCATTGTTGAGGCATTTGCCATTGCAAGACGAACCTGTGCGTTAGTTCCATCGCTTACAGCTGTAAGAATATTTTTACGAATCATCTCGATTGCGGCAACAGCATAAGCATCGCTCATTGGGTTTTTTTGGAGATTTATGTATGATTCAACAGCATGACACATTGCGTCCATTGCAGTTGCAGCTGTCATTTTAGGGGGAAGGGTTAATGTCATTCTCGGGTCAAGAAGTGCAATGTCAGGAAGAAGATAGGTTGATGCAAAAGGCATTTTAAGATTGCGTTTAATATCAGATATTACAGCCACTACAGTAACTTCTGAGCCTGTACCTGATGTTGTTGGAATAACTACAAGCGGCTTCATCTTTTTTTTAAGCACCTCAGCACCTGAAAATTTAAGAAGATCATCAGAATTTTCAGTAACCAAGATATTCACGCCTTTTGCAGTATCAATTACAGAGCCGCCGCCAAGAGCAACGAGAGAGTCGCATTTATTTTGTCTAAATATAGCGGTTATTTTTTCAACAACTTCACTTGAAGAGTCAGGGGGAACATCATCAAATATTGCCCCAATTGTCATGCCAGAGCTGCCAAAGCTATCAATAAAAGTCTTTACAAGACCAGCACCAGCAACTCCTTTATCTGTAACTACCATTGGGCGTTTTGCACCAAGTATCTCAAGTTCTGATGGAAGATTGTCAAGTGCTTTGTTACCAGATATTATTTTTACTGGGTTATGAAATTCATAGTATGAAGGTAGCATTTTCAATTCCTTTTATAGTATATTTTTATCTTTTTAATATTTGCTGTTTATTTATTCTTGAATGACCAATGGTAACTATTACGGTTAGTTGGCAAAAATAATTTTAGCTAACTTAGTCTTTAATCATAATATTAACGACCAAGAACTATTCCGAGTGTATAGAGCCATACTCTAAGCCCAGCTCTTTTTATCGTCAAAGGTGGAACTCTTTTTACAAGTCTTTTAACTATAAATTCAGGATAGAGAACTGACATCACAATTACTAAAGCTCTTGTAAAAGCTGTAGCAATTCCAAGATCGCCTTTAATGCTCATTCTTTTTTCTGCAAATGCTTGGTGTGAACCCATTTGAGGGGTCATAATCATAAATGCAGACTCAACATTTCTAAAATATATCTCAAGATCAGCTTGTTTTAGTTTCGAACCTTTAAATTCAAGCATGTTATTTTTTTTCTCAAGACCCATATATGGTCCGTCTGGCATAACTTTCATAATTAATGTAAATCCATCACGCCATGAAGATATCTCTCTTTTTATCTCTTCGTCATGTTGTGATGCAGATTGAAACGCTCTTCCCAGAACAATAAAGACGATTTTAATCACAAGGATTTTGAATCTCTTTATTTTGGGAACTATAGGACGATACTCAACAGTCATTTACTGCCTCCTTAACTCCTTTAAGTTTAAATTTGTTGTCTGTACTACAACTAAAACAAATAACCGTATTGAAATCACTATGATAAACATTGTTTAATATAGCAGAACTTTTGTGTCAAGATGCAATCTATTATTATAAATAAGATACTCTTGTCAGCATTGTTATACAAGCAATGATCAATTATTAAGTGTTCAGCAATGCATCTGAATTACGTCATGAAATACTCAATCTCGGTTAAGTAAAGTAGTGTCAAAAATTATATATAGATGTATAAGATAGAATTTAAAGAAGCAAAAGATCAAGTTGAAAAACTTATCAATAAATAGTACTACTATCCACCATCCACTACAACTGACCCGTCTCGCACGTAGCTGAATTCAAGCGTTATATTATCGTAATCTGGAATTGGCATATTAGTATAATAAACGCCGTATATTTTTATATATTAAATAAATTAATTTTAAAGAGGAAGATATGAGCAAAGCGTTAGTTCTAATAGACATACAAAATGATTATTTCGATGGCGGTTCTATGGAGCTTGTTGGTATGGAAAGAGCTGCCCAAAACAGTAGAACATTGCTAAATTATTTCAGAGAAAAAACTTACCAGTATTTCATATTCGCCATATATCTATTAGAAAAGGTGCTACATTTTTTTTACCAAATAGCTATGGTAGCGAAATCAACGAATTCGTTAAGCCTAAATATGACGAGCCAATTGTGATCAAACATTTTCCAAGCTCTTTTAGAGAAACAGATTTAGAGAAGTTACTACGTGCACAAAATATTAGTGAGTTAATTTTATGTGGTGCAATGACTCATATGTGTATCGACACTACGGCAAGAGCTGCTTTTGATTTAGGCTTTACTTGTTATGTTGTATCAGATGCTTGTGCAACTCGTAGTTTACTTTTTGATGGTCGTGAAGTGTCTGCTGAAGACGTGCAGGCTGCATTTATGTCAGCTCTGGGTATGGTATTTGCTAAAGTAGAAAAGACAGAGAATATTATAAATCTACTTGAGTCTGTTACTAACCCTGGGGAATAGCATAATGTGACATTATAAAATAAAATAGATTAATTAAGTAAGGATAATCATGAATAAATTTATCAAAGTCATAAATTTTCTCTCTCAATCAATTATTGCTTTTTTAATCATTTTTGTCCCTATCGCTTCCAACACAGAACCTTTCAAAGATCCTCTAACTCTCCAAGAGAGAGAATGGTTGAGACAACATGATAACAAAATAAAAATTGCTGTTGAAATCAACTATGCTCCATTTGCGTTTATCGATGAAAACGGCATTAACAAGGGATTAGCAACCGAATATATCGAATTAATTGAAAAGAAACTAAATTTTAAATTTAATAGTGTAAAGGCTAAATCTCTAAATGAAGTTTTAAGTAAGGCTCAACAAAAAGAAATTGATGTAGTAAATGCAGTGACAGAAACCCCCAACCGTTCGAAGTATCTACTCTTTACAAGACCATTTATAGAAATACCGAATGTTATTATTGTAAGAAAGGATCAAACATCATCTCTTACAATTAACCAAATGAAAGAGATGACAGTATCACTCGTAAAGGATTACGCTGTAACAGAGTATCTTACAAAAAATTATAACCACTTAAATGTCAATCTCGTTTCTGATGATTTAACAGCGTTGTTGAATGTCTCCTTCAATAGAAGCGATTCAGCTATTATTGATTTGGCAACCGCTTCATATTATATAGAAACCAAAGGAATTACAAATCTCCGTATAGCAGGTGATGCTGGTTATAATATAAAACTCGCCATTGCTTCCAGGCTTGACTGGCCAATATTTAACCAGATACTTGAAAAAGGCCTCTCCACCATCAGTGATAAAGAACGAAAAACCATCAAAGACAAGTGGATTTCTCTTGGTCAAAAAAGCCTATTTGAAAGTAGGGAATTTTGGCTCATAATTATAACAATATTCTCAGTCATTCTTTTAATCATATCGGCAATCGTATTGTGGAATCGAATTTTAAAGCGTCAGGTTGAACAACGCACAACGCAGTTACAAACGGAGCTCAGAGAACGCAAAAAAGCAGAGGAAGCGCTTATAAATGAAAAAGAGCGGTTGATGGTAACGCTTCGTTCGATTGGCGACGGTGTGATTACCACTGACTCACAAAGTAGGGTCACCCTGATTAACACAGTTGCAGAAGAACTAACCGGATGGCGTCAAGATGAAGCGGAGGGAAGACATATCCATGATGTCTTCCATATTATCAATGAGCATACACGACAGATATGTGAAAATCCAATTGAAGCGGTTATCAAAAGCGGAATAATTACAGCTATTGCTAATAATACTATTCTTGTTTCACGTGATGGCACTGAATATGTTATTGCCGACAGTGGTGCGCCTATTTTAGATAATGACAAGAATATTATTGGTGTTGTTTTAGTGTTTCGCGATATTACTCAGCAGCTTTTAATGGAAGCAGAACTTCAGCAAACCCAAAAATTGGAATCTATTGGAATACTTGCCGGAGGAATCGCTCATGATTTCAATAATATGCTTGGGGTAATTTCGGGGAATACTTCATACGCACTATCGATAATCAATCATAATGAAGAGCTTTTTGAGATATTAACCGATATTCAAAAAGGGACAATCCAGGCACAAAAATTAACCCAACAACTTCTTACCTTTTCCAAGGGTGGTGCACCAATTAAAAAAGATGCAAACCTTAACGAACTTCTAAAAGAATCTGTTCTGTTTATTGTAAGAGGTTCAAATATTAGTTGTGAATTTATACTTTCTGATGACTTGTTTGTTGTTGAAATAGATAACGGACAGATGAATCAAGCTATCAGCAACATCATAATCAATGCAATGCAGGCTATGCCGGAGGGTGGAAATATACAAATTAAAACAGAAAATGCAAATATTCTTCCTGAAGAGAGTGCTGTTTTAAATGCAGGTTATTATGTTAAAATTACTATAAAAGATCATGGGATTGGGATTTCAGAAAATCATATTTCCAAGATATTTGATCCATATTTCACAACAAAGCAAAAAGGAAGCGGGTTAGGGCTTGCAACCACCTATTCAATTATCAAAAGACATAACGGGAGTATTTCAGTTGAATCAAAATTGGGTAAAGGTACCACTTTTCATATTTACCTCCCTGCTAAAAACATAAAGCCCGTTACTGAACAAAAAAAACAACAAATTGGACATGAAGGGAAAGGAAAGATTCTTTTAATGGATGATCAGGAGATGATCCTTAACATGTCAGTAAGGTTGTTTGGAAGTATGGGCTATGAAACGTCTTTAGCTAAAGATGGGGAGCAAGCTATTGATATCTATAAGAAAGCTTTGGAGTCTGGAGAACCATTTGATCTGGTTGTTCTTGATTTAACAGTTCCTGGTGGAATGGGCGGAGCCGAAACTATTGTGGAATTATTGAAGATTGATTCTGAAGTAAAGGCAATAGTTTCAAGTGGCTATTCTAATGATCCTGTTATGGCAAATTATCAAGATTTCGGATTTTATGGCGTTATAGCAAAACCATTTACAAAAGCTCAAATTCAAGAGCTTTTAAGCAAAGTTTTGAGAAAAAAGATATGATAACAAACTAAAACTTGGAGATTTTTATCGTATGCTTAGATTATCAAGCTACCGTAGACGGCTAACAGTTATCATTGTAGGAGTAGCGTTTATCTCATTATTCAGTTTGATATTCTATATCGATCAGGAGGGCGCAAGGCGCATCGCTCAAGAAAGGTTAGGTCTGGCTGACAATGCTATGTATCAACTCAAAAACGACACCTGCGTAGTAATCATGAATCAGATAACCCATATTTCACGCAGCTTTCTGAAGCTTTTTAATCTGCAAGTTCATCGAATGGGTAATTTGGTGTTTGATAACCTTAATTCTGAATCTGTCCTGAAGCTGAAAAATACCCCAAGGACTTCCTTGATTAATTTGGTCTTTACAAGCTATTAAAAGGAACAAATAGCTTATAATTGATATCCCAATTGAGTTTTTGACTCGATGCTCTTTTTTGGTAACCTGGTGTTCTCCCAATCCAAGACCGCTTTTGAGCTCTTTGAAAATTACTTCCACAGACCATCTTCTTTGATAAATAGAAATCACTTCTCGTGCTGTTACATCAGGTAGATTGGTTACGATGATTTTTGTATTTTTAGGCCTTGCATTACGCCTTGTTTTGCTTAAGACTATCGTAACTTCTCCGATGTGATTAAGATTGAGCTTTTTTCCATATATCCAGAATGTTTTTCGTCTGTTTTTGTTACTCAACGTTTTTATCCATGTTCTTTGGTAAAAAGAGTATGCTAAATCTTTGACAAAATCCTTTAAACTTTCTCCGTTTTCTTGATTCCATGTCCGGGCAATGGAAAATACAAAAAACCAACGTCTGTTTTTGCTGCGATCCCTATCCATTTGCTGAACTAATTTCATGTTCTCTTTTGCACCATAACCAGAATCACCTGTAACAATAACTGTTTCAGCCCATTTGGGAAGAGTCAATTCGGAGAGCATCTCACGAAAGAGAGCATTTTCTTTTTTATAATCAGGATGAGTTTTGGGCAAAATGATTCTAAACCCAACTGGAATCCTGTATACATCCCAGCAAAGAGCAACTAATACAAATTTTATGCCCCAGAAAAACGGTTTGTCTTTGCTTTTTTTACCTTTTTGTACAGTTGGATTCTTTTTGCTGCGTTTTTCTTTATGACTTCCATCACCGACAGCATAAATTACTCCATCTGATGGAGCTGGAAATACTTTAATGGCTTCCTCGGCAAACCATGATAGTAACAAATTAATATTAATATATGTTGCATCAAGGAAACGGCGTAACCGCCATTCAGTAACAAAAGCAGGAGACCATTTGGATAATTCGGTTACTGTTTTTTTGTTAGGCGTAAGTGCTTGAGCATAGACAAACCAGCAAAAAATCAATTTATGACGGTTTTTCCAAACGCCAGGTAATCCTCTAAATATAATAGCTGCAAAATCTGGTAAATGTGTCAAAAAAATCATAATATTTTCCTCCTGTTTGTTTGTACACAGAAGAAAATTATCATTATATCTAAATTTTCAAATAGTTATGATAGCACTACGACCATAAGATGTCGTTTTTGAGTTCTTATCCCATACCCACACTTCCATTAGATGTATGGACAATTTCAATTTTCCTT
>JADFXA010000066.1 GCA_015233755.1 Desulfamplus sp.
GCAACTGAAGATGATGCTGTTGCAGCTATGCCACTTAGAACCGACATTGAGACTGGACTTGAAACTTCAACAACTAAAAAAGCTACTATTGTTGAGCCAGAGGTTGTTGTGGCTCCAGTTGCGACCACTCAACAGAACAAAACATTAGTATCATCTCACACTAAACAAGAAGAGGTCAAATTAGCTCCTGTTACTATATCTAATACAAAAAAAATATCTCCAGAAAAAGATAACCTTGTTGTTGATAAAAATAAGTCAAAATTACAAGAAGTTGAAATTAATGTTCAACAACAGTCCATTAAGGCAAAACCGCCGGTTGCAGCTCGTAAGAAACAGGAGAGCGTAGCAGCAGACAATGACGCTGCTGACTACATGAACGCTAATGAAGGTGATTCTGGTAATGCCATGAATATGTCAAAACCAATGGGTTCTCTCAGAGTTAATGTTAATCTCCTTGATACACTTATGAATCTTGCTGGTGAGTTGGTTTTAAGCAGAAATCAGTTGATTCAGGGAATTAACTCATCAAATGCTAAGGCAACCGAGCTTTCAAGCCAGCGTATTGATATGATTACATCAGAGCTGCAAGAAGCTATTATGAGAACCAGAATGCAGCCAATTGCAAATGTTTTCAATAAGTTTACAAGAGTTGTTCGCGATCTATCTCAGGAACTTGGTAAATCAATTGATCTTATAATTGAAGGAAAAGAGGTTGAGTTAGATAAAACTATTATAGAGGCTATTAACGATCCTCTCACACATTTGGTTCGTAACTCTGTTGATCATGGTATTGAATTACCTCAGGTTAGAGAGGCATCAGGAAAAAAAGCTACGGGAAAGATAGTTTTAAAAGCTTTCCATGATGCTGGACAGGTCAATATTATGATCTCTGATGATGGAAAAGGCCTTGATCCTGATAAAATTGCTGCTGCTGCTGTCAAAAAAGGTTTGATGACAGAACAACAGGTTTCTGAGCTCTCTGCTAAAGAGAGGGTTGACTTAATTTTACTACCAGGTTTCTCTACAGCCGAAAAAGTTACTGATGTCTCTGGCAGAGGCGTAGGTATGGATGTTGTTGTTACTAACCTTGCAAAACTTGGCGGAATCATTGAAATTGAGTCTAAACCTGGCAAAGGGACAGATATTCAGATTAAGCTGCCTTTGACGCTTGCAATTATACCAAGCCAAATTATATCCGTTGGGAATGAAAAATATGCGATACCGCAAGTAAATTTAGATGAGCTTCTCAGAATCCCAGCTTCTCAGGTAAAAGAGCGTATTGAAAAGGTTGGTGATGCTGATGTAGTGAGGCTTCGTGGTAATCTTTTACCACTTCTTAATCTTTCACAGGTTCTTGGTATTAAAAAGACATTTGTCCACCCTGATGATGGTATGGAATATCCAGATCAGAGAGAAAGTATCGCAGACCGTAGATCAAATAGAACTGGTCAAGATGGCAAACGTGAATCTGTAAACAGTTCGCATACCCATGAGAGAAGTGGACAAGATCGAAGATATAGAGCATCAAGTGCAATAAATATTGCTGTTGTATCTGCTGGTGCACATAAATATGGTCTTGTGGTTGATGAGCTTCGAGACTCTGAGGAGATTGTTGTTAAACCACTTGGCAGACATTTAAAGAAATGCAGTGGTTACGCAGGGGCTACAATAATGGGAGATGGTAGAGTCGCTCTTATCCTTGATGTCTCAAACCTTGCCCAAATGGGTGAATTGACAACCATGGCTGAAGCAGAAAGAACTGCAAAAGCTGCAAGAGCTGCTGAAGAGGCAAGAGAAAAAGCTCTTGATAAAGCATCTCTGCTCCTTTTCAAGAACGGCCCAGAACATTGTGCAGCACCACTTAACCTTGTTGAACGTATTGAGAGAATACCAGTCTCATCAATTGAGCATGTCAGCGGAAAAAAAGTGGTTCAATATAGAGGCGGTGCTTTACCACTTTATGAACTCTCTCAGGTGTCAAATGTTTCTAAACTTCCCCAGACTGAACAGCAAGAGATCATTGTTTTCACTGTGAAAGGCAGAGAACTTGGTCTTATGGTCACACCTCCTGTTGATGCAGTAGAAATAACTCTTGATATCGATGATTCAACATTAAAACAGGTAGGTATTAACGGCTCAATGATAATAGATGGTCATACTACCTTGCTTGTTGATATTTTTGATGTTGTCAAAAATCTTAATCCATCATGGTTTGAAGATGAGAAACTTGCTGCCTCAAATATGGAAGAGGCTGGGCAAAAGGTTATTCTTTTTGCGGAAGACTCAGCTTTTTTCAGGAATCAAGTTAAAGGTTTTATGACTGATGAAGGGTATAGTGTAATCACGGCTGAAGATGGAGAAATTGCATGGAATCTTTTAAAAGAGAGACACCATGAGATCGATCTTGTTGTTACTGATCTTGAGATGCCAAACATGGACGGATTTGAGTTAACAGCAAAAATTAAAAAGGATCCTGTTCTATCTCACTTTAAAGTAATTGCGTTAACATCTCTTGCAAGCGATGCCCATGTTAAGAGGGGTAAAGAGGTTGGAATTGATGAGTACGAGATAAAACTTGACCGTGAAAATCTGATGAAACTTATCAGAAGATATTTGAATCTTTAAATTCTGCTTTGGTGAGGAAAATTGAATATGGCTTCCAAAACAGCTACAAATATGGGAACACTTATAGAGAGTAATACTGAACTTGCAACTTTTTATGTTGGTAAGGCTCTTTGTGGTATTGATATATTAAGCATACAAGAGATTAACAAACATTTTGAAGTTACTACAGTCCCTCAAGCACCAGATTATGTTGTAGGGGTTCTAAACTTACGTGGTCGTATTGTAACAATACTCGATCTTGGAAAAAAACTTGGACTTTCTCAGATTGAAAAAGATAAACGAAACAGAAATATAATTGTTCGTTCTCAAGATGAACATATAGGGCTTATGGTTGATGCAATAAGCGATGTAGTTACAGCGGAAAAAGATAAAATCGAACCTGCTCCATCAAATATAAGCGGATTAAAAGGCAGATTTTTTAAAGGTGTTATGAAGACTAAAACATCTCTTATTGGTATTCTTGATATTGAAGAGGTGTTAAAAGATTGATATTTCAATCATCATTAAAAATACTACATAATTTATATAAAAAATTATAAAACTCTGGATTTAGGGGATCTTAAAACAATAAATGGGTAAAATAAAAGTTCTCGTAGTTGATGATACTATTGTCTATCGTAAAATAGTCAGTGATGTGCTAAAAGAGATGCCCGACGTTGAACTTGTGGGGGCTGCAAGCAATGGTAAAACTGCTATATCAAGAATAGTCGCACTAAAACCCGATATTGTCACATTAGACATAGAGATGCCAGAGATGAATGGAATTGAAGTTCTTGAATATATCAAAGAGAACTCTATTCCAACTTCAGCCATTATGTTAAGCACACTTACCCAGCGAGGAAGTGATATGACAATAAAAGCCCTTGAACTTGGGGCTTTTGATTTCATATCTAAACCTGATAAAGGGACAATGGCTGAGAATATGGTAAAGGTGCGTGATTCTCTTGCCCCTATTATCAATGCCTTTAAACGCCAGAAAGGTTTACCTAAACATAGCCAAGTAAGCAGCTCTTCAGGAGTCACACCTCATCACTCTTCTATAGCAATTACAAGCCCCCATTCTGCTGCTGGGATTATAAGCACAAAACCAAGCACCAACTTTACTACTTTATCTTCTAAAACTCCTATTCACAAATTGAAAAGTGAAGGTAAGAGTGAAATTATAAAGCCTTCCACTATTATACGAAGACAAACCCCTTCATCAATAATAGGAATTGGGATCTCAACAGGAGGTCCCAAAGCATTGGCAGTTATGATGCCTATGCTAACTACAAGGCTTAATGTGCCTGTTTTAATAGTTCAACACATGCCCCCAGTTTTTACAAAATCACTTGCAAAAAGCCTTGATGCAAAATGCCCCCTTGAAGTTAAAGAGGCTGAAAATGGTGAACCCTTACGTCCTAATACTGTTTTTATTGCTCCAGGAGGAATGCAGATGAAAATAGTAGCTGGTGCTGATGGTAGAACAAGAACTATAAAACTTACAGATGATCCTCCAGAAAATAGCTGCAAGCCATCTGTCGATTATCTTTTTAGGTCCATTGCTGAACACTATGTTGGAAGGGCAACCGCTGTTATTATGACTGGAATGGGTTCAGACGGAACAAAAGGTCTTGAACATATTAAAAGAAATGGTGGTATCATTATTGCTCAAGATAAAGATAGCTGCACTGTCTATGGTATGCCAAAAGAACCAATAGAATCTGGATTGGCTGATGTGGTGGTTCCTCTCAATCAAATTGCTGAAGAGATAACTAAAACCGTAATTTGAGAAAGCGGGGCTTAAATGATAAAAAATATGACATCAAGAAATAATGATCTTAATAATAGTAGGATATAATGATCAAGATCACACCAGCCGAATTTGATATATTATCCAAATATATAATGGAAATATCTGGAATAGCTCTCTCAAAAGGTAAAGAGTATCTTATTGAAACCAGACTTAATCCATTAATGGAGCAGTTAGGCTGCGCGTCATACTCAGAGCTTCACAAAAAAGCAAAATTTGATCCTAAAAAAGATATTGAGAAGAAGATTATTGATGCCATATCTACAAATGAAACCTATTTTTTTAGAGATAAATCCCCTTTTACATTAATTCAGCATAAAATTATCCCAGATCTCATTGATAGACGATCAAAAAACAAGACCGTATTAAAGCCAGCTATTAGATTATGGAGTGCTGCAAATTCAACGGGACAAGAGATTTACAGCATTGCAATGGCTCTTGATGAAATTGGTATTACCCCTCAAAAATATCAAATTAAACTACTTGGAACAGATATTTCTGATGCTGCAATTGCTCAAGCAAGTTATGGCAGATATAATAAATTTGAGGTAGCAAGAGGATTAGAACCCAAAAGGCTCAATAAATATTTCACACAAGATGGTGACTACTGGAAAATCAAAGATGAAATAAGAGCAATGGTTCAATTTCAGAAGATGAATTTAATGAAACCATTTGTAGGGCTTGGGAAATTTGATATTATCTTGTGTCGTAATGTTATGATCTACTTTACTGAGGAAGATAGGCGTAGAATATATGCCAATATTGCTAAAGTTCTTGAGCCAGATGGTTATCTCATAATTGGCGCAACAGAATCCCTTGCAAATAATTCTGACCTTTTTGTATCTAAAAGATATTTAAACTCGGTCTTTTATCAATTGAGTTAGTAAAAATAATCCAGCAATGTAATAATTATTTAAGGATATACGAGAGTGGGATCATGGCAGGAATTAATCCAAAAGAGTTTTTAGAAGAGCTTATTTTTTGTCTAAGAGATGAAGATATTGTTAAGGCAAAAGCTCTTTTACAGTTCATAACAACCCCTGAGATGAATGTAAATATCCAAAAAAGAGCTTTACATGAGCTATCTAAAGCATCTGAAAGACTTGTATTTCCTATACTTGAATATTTAACAACCCTTCAAATACCAAATCCTGAAATACAAGAGAGCTTGTACGATTTAATACTTGATAAGGCTTATGGAAATGCTGACAGAATTATCAAATATATAATACAAGATGATAAAAGAAATCGCTTAATTTATATAAGAGTTGCTGGTGATTTTATTCTTGCAGAGGCTGCCCCTGTTCTTGAAAATATTTTGTTAACATCAAAAGACCCTGAGATTCTCATTCAAACAGTCACATCTCTTGGCTCTCTTCGCATTCAATCATCAATTCTAACATTGATAAAAGTAATTGAGAATTATGATGATCCAAACATCAAAAGTGCAGCTATCTCTGCTATTGCCCAAATTGGAGGTAAAGGTGCTGTTGATTATTTACTCTCTTCAATAACAGGGCATGATGAGTCAGATCAACTAAAAATAAAGGCTATTGGCGAAATACAAGACCAATACTCTCTTAATAAACTTGCCTCTCTTTTAGAGTCTAAAAATACCCACATAAGAGACGCTGCAATTGATATGTTGATAGAGATAGGAGGCAAAGCTGTCCCAATACTTACTGCAGCAACTTCAAATGCAAATACAGATTTTATGGTGCATTTAATTACCACACTTGGATATATAAAAGATCAAAAAGCCCTGCCTGTTATTCTTGATATTATGAAGACAAAGCCAGAAGACCCAAACATCAGGCAGGCAGCTTATGAGAGCATGGAGAGAATTCCATCGACTAAATCATCCATTGCCCTCGCAATTGGTATTCAAGACCCAGTTGAAGCTGTGCGGATGAGTGCGGCTCGTGCAATGGATAAAAATATCTCCAAGGTTCTTGTTGCTGGTCTTAAAAATATTGTTCGAGAAAGTAATGAAGATTCTTTAAATGCAGTTGGTGCACTCATTGACTCAGAGGCCGACAATATTTTTAATTTTTTACTTCAAGAAGAGGCATTTATTAAGCTGTCAGTTAAGCATGTAACGACCAAAGCAGACAAAAAGACAAGAGAGCATTTTCTTGGGATATTGAGAAAGAAGAATTACCAGGCACTTGCAGATAAAATTGTTCAGCTGATCCCAGAAGAGAAAAAAGAGAGTGCCTCTCAGATTGCCCAAATCTATGTTGTAGATGACTCTAAAATGATGCTTAAGCTCTATGAAAATAAGATTACGGGTTTTGGGTATAATGTAACCTCGTTTGTATTTCCAGAAGATGCTATACGTCAAATATATGCATCAAAACCTGACCTTGTTATAACTGATCTCAATATGCCTAAAATGAATGGAATTCAGCTTTCTCAGGCTATCAGAAAAAAATATTCGTCAGTTGAGCTGCCAATTGTTATGATAACAACTCAAAGTGATGTTGTAGAGTCAGAGAATAACGATGAGTTAAAAATGAGTAAAAGCCTTCTTGGGAATGTTGGTATAAACAGAGTTCTTCACAAACCCTTTTCTAATGAGGAGCTTCAAGAGACTATTTTGAAATTTTTAGGTGGAAAATGTTAAGAAAAGCAACGCCAGCAGATGTTAAGTCAATTCATGCAATTCTTCAGTTATATGGAAAAAAAGGTGAGCTCCTTGCAAGACCGTTAAGTGAATTATATGACCATATTCGCGATTTTTGGGTCTATACTGAGGAAACTACTGGCGAAGTGTTAGGTTGTTGTGCCCTTCAATTCTGCTGGTCTAACCTTGCAGAAATTAGATCTCTTGCAGTTGTGGAAACAGCTCATGGCAGGGGTATCGGCACTATGTTGGTTGATAGAACAATACAAGAGGCAGAAGTCTTTAAAATGCCAAAACTATTTACCCTTACTTATAGACCAACTTTTTTTCAAAGATTTGGATTTGAGCAGATAGATAGAGCAGAGCTTCCAATAAAAATATGGTCAGGTTGTATCACATGCGTAAATTTCCCTGACTGCAACGAGATTGCTATGCTTAAGCGTATAAAGATTTGACTTCATAATGTTTTGGGTGAAAATATAATTGGTGTAAATACAGGTTTGACAACTTTTTAAAAGTTGCCAAACCTTTCTTGATTCAATAGCATTTAAAAGCTTGTCATTAACTATTTGTTGATATTGACAATCAAAACTTACTTTTCTCAAGAGCCAATACACCTGGAAGCTCCTTTCCTTCCATTAAATGGAGAAATGCCCCCCCACCAGTTGAGATGTAGCTTACCTTATTTTCAACACCGCACACTTTAGCCGCAAGCCCTGTGTCTCCACCACCAACAACAGAAAATGCTCCAGATTCTGCAATTGCTTTACTTATTGCCATTGTTCCGTTACAAAATCTTTCCATCTCAAAAACACCCATAGGACCATTCCAAACAATTGTTTTTGCACTATTAATCAGCTCACAAAACAGTTGAGAACTTTTCTCTCCAATATCTAATGCCAACCAACCTTGTGGAATAGGCTTACCAGATTGAGCAAGATCAATGGTTTGCTTTTCTGCATCTTTATCAAATCTTGAGGCAAAAACAAGGTCGATTGGTAATTGTAGTCTGACCCCTTTTTCTTTAGCCTCATTGATAATTTTTGCAGCAGTCTCAACAAGCTCTTCTTCAACCATAGATGCACCAACATCAATGCCCTGGCTTTTCAGAAAAGTGTTGGCCATTGCCCCCCCAATTATAAGGGTATCAACGCAATTTAGCATATTTTCAAGCGCTGCAAGTTTACTTGATACTTTAGCACCGCCAATTATCGCAACAAGAGGTCTTACTGGGTTTTTGATTGCATCACTATAGCATTGAATCTCTTTTTCAAGTAAAAAACCAGCAACTGACTCTTTAACCATCATAGGAAGAGCTGTTACAGATGCCTCTTTTCTATGCGAAACTGCAAAAGCATCATTAATATAAACATCACAAAAAGATGCCAGCTCTTTAACAAAATTAGGCTCCGCTGTTTTTTCTCCTTCATGGAATCTTAGATTTTCAAGAAGCACAATTTCACCTTCTTTTAACTCAGATACTTTTTTCTCAACTTCACTTCCTATACAATCAGAGATAAAATTAACGGTTCGCATCTTAACATCTCCTTCAACCTTGGCACTCTTTAAAAGAAGTTCAGATAAACGTGTTGCAGCAGGTTTTAAAGATAACGCTGGCACAACCTTACCTTTAGGGCGTCCCATGTGAGATATAAGAATAATTTTTGCGTTGTTCTCAAGAAGATAATTAATTAAAGGCAGAGTTTCTCTTATTCTATTGTCATCAGTTATATTTAAGTGCTCGTCCATTGGAAGGTTATAATCTACACGAACCATTACTCTTTTTGCTGAAACCTTAATGTCTTTTACTGATTTCATATTTTAACCTCAGATTATGTTTTCATTCAAAAATTTTAACCAATAAATAATTGTATGCCGAACGATTATCCCCAATAACATTATGTTGTCATTTATAATTTGAAATTACTTACTCGTTCTTTTTCTTTACTAAGAGCCTTTTTTTTTGACCATCTTTCAAAAAAACCAATAACTCCAGCTTTTTCACCACGCTCAAGTATCTCTTCTTGCACATCTATTCCCTTTGAGCCTGACATTGCTTTTCTAAGACAAGCAGTTTTGTATGCACAAAGATACATACAGTTATCAGGAGTCTCTCTCAATCCTCTGCTGCCCATGGGAAAGACAATTTCAAGATTACCAAAACATTCTGG
>JADFXA010000067.1 GCA_015233755.1 Desulfamplus sp.
CCCACCCCCGTCCCCCTCCCCAATGGAGAGGGGGATAATAATTACTTCCTCCCCTTGGGGAGGGTGGGGAGGGGCAAAATAATTATCTGGAAAGCTATAAAAGATAAATTCAGGGCTGTAGATTAATCCGACTATTTGGATATATATCCATAATGAACAAATTATTGGGAACTTTTTGATTAATAATGTTGAAATTTGAAGTATCAAAAGAATGTAAAAATACTAAAGCACGAACAGGAATAATCACAACTTCACATGGAGATATACAAACTCCAATATTTATGCCTGTAGGAACTCTTGGAAGTGTTAAATCAGTTTCAGTTGAAGAGCTAAAAGAGTGTGAGGCACAGATAATACTTGGTAACACCTACCATCTATATTTAAGACCCGGATGTGATGTAATTTCCCATATTAAAGGTCTGCATAAGTTTATGAATTGGGATAGACCAATTCTGACTGATAGTGGTGGGTTTCAATTTTTTTCACTTGCCAAACTTGCTAAATTTAGTGATGAAGGGGTATCATTTCAATCCCATATTGATGGTTCATCTCATAAATTCACACCTGAAAAAGCAGTGGAGATTCAGGCAATACTTGGCTCTGATATTATGATGTCATTAGATTGGTGCATTGGACATCCTGCTACAAAATCAGAGAGTTTAGAGGCTTTGAATAAAACTACTAAATGGGCAAAAAGAGGATTAGATTTCTGGCGTTCTAAATGTTTAGAAGCCACATCATCATCTTCGTTATCTTCATTATCATCTCCTTCATTATTGCCAAAATCTGCTTATGGATTACCTAACTCATTATTTGGGATTGTTCAGGGTGGAATGTATAAAGAGCTTAGAGCAATTTCGGCAGAGCAGCTTATTGAACTTGATTTTCCGGGTTATGCTGTTGGCGGTTTGAGTGTAGGAGAACCAACAGAATTAATGTATGAGATTGCTCAACATACCGTTCCACTGCTGCCTTCTGATAAACCTCGATATGTTATGGGTGTTGGAACTCCTGAAAATCTTATTGAGATGGTTGCAATGGGTGTAGATATGTTTGACTGTGTTATGCCATCTCGAAATGCAAGAAATGGTCAGCTATTTACAGAACAAGGCACAATAAACATCTCAAATGCAGGGTTTAAGCTTGATAGCGATCCAATCGACAAAAATTGCGGCTGCTATACATGCAAAAGTTACTCAAGAGCTTACCTTCGCCATCTCTACAAATCTCGCGAACTTCTTGCATATCGTCTAAACACTATCCATAATCTTCATTTTTATCTAAATTTGATGAAACAGATACGTAAATCAATTGAGGATGGTGATTTCATTGAATTTAAAAAGAACTTCTACTCCAAACTTCAAAAATAACTTAAAATGCAAAGAGAATGAAAACAACCGAAACAGGGAGATAACCTATGACCATAGCAGCAAAAATTGAACAGACCATTTCAAAATCATCATGGATACGTAAAATGTTCGAGGAAGGCACTCGCTTAAAAGCAAAACATGGCAGTGAGAATGTATTTGATTTTAGTATTGGAAATCCAAATTTACCTCCGCCAGAAGCTTTTCAGAATGCCATTGAAACCGTAGCCTCGCAAAAGGATAAATCGCTGCATGGATACATGGCAAATAGCGGTTTTCTATTTGTTAGGGAATTTGTTGCTGAAAAGATTAAAGCTGAATCAGCTAAAGAGTCAGCAGCAGAGCAAGTTATAAAAAATATTACTGCTGATGATATTGTAATGACTTGCGGTGCTGCTGGTGGTCTTAATGTTGTATTTAAAGCTCTTCTTAATCAGGGTGAAGAGGTATTAGTTAGCCGTCCATTTTTTGTTGAGTACACTTTTTATGCAGACAATCATGGCGGAGTCCTTAAAACTGTCCCATCAAACCAAGATTTTACTCTCAACCTTGATGAGATCGAAAAAGCAATTACACCTAAAACAAGAGTTATGCTTATAAACTCCCCTAATAATCCAACAGGTCAGATCTATTCAGAAGAGAGCCTTAAAGCTCTTGGTAAGATATTAGAGAAAAAGAGTGATGAATATGGGGCAATTATCTATCTTGTATCTGACGAACCTTATCGTAAGATTGTATTTGATAATGTTAATGTTCCCTCTATATTTCCATATTATGATCAAAGTATTGTTGCAACTTCACACTCAAAAGATCTCTCTTTGCCAGGTGAAAGGATTGGTTATCTTGCAATTAATCCAAACGCAAAATATAGAGATAAACTAAGGCAGGCAATGGCTTTGACTAATCGTATTTTGGGATTTGTAAATGCTCCAGCAATAATGCAAAGGGTGCTTCCTTTTCTTAAAGATGCAAGTGTGGATATTGACGCATATCGAAGAAAAAGAGATATTTTTTGTGAAGGTCTTGCAAGTGCTGGATACTCTTTTACAACGCCGCCAGGTGCATTTTATCTATTTCCACGTTCACCAATTGAAGATGATGTGAAATTTGTTCAAGCTCTTCAAGAGGAGCTTATACTTGCTGTTCCGGGAAGTGGATTTGGAGGACCAGGACATTTTAGGCTTGCCTTTTGCGTAGAAGATGAAACTATAAAAAAAGCAATCCCAGCGTTTAAGAGGGTCATTGAGAAATTTAAGTTTTCTCACCAGAGCTAAAGCTCAGGGCTGAATTGTCAATTCTACTTGCCTCACCCCTAACCCCTCTCCTTGGGAGAGGGGGATAATATAACTCCCTCCACTTTGGGGAGGGCTGGGGAGGGGCTATCAGTCATTATTAAAAGGACTTTTCTAACTGCGGTTTTAACCATCGGCTCAAAGATTGAATAAAAACACTCAATCTGAATTATAGATTCATGGGGAGACTTTTACAAGTTCAACGTCTCCCCACGCTCCAAGCCTTCCCCCCTTAATAATGACAATTCCATCAACTCCTTCGATGTTTTGTCCAACTTCAATTGCTTTCTCAATATCAGACTCTTTTTTGACAATATTGCCAATAGCTGTGGCTGCTGCATCTGCAATGCTGCAAGATTGTGAAATTACTGTTGCTGCATCAGCTTTACCAAAACTTATTGAATGTCCAACTGTTCCTGATGATGTGCAGATAGCCATCCCTATTTTATCTATATTTAAACTCTTTAAACTTGAATTTTCTGCACCAGTATTAAAATTAGACTTTGGCGGAGGAATACGCACACCTATTTTCATGCTCAATGGAGACTTTCCTGCAAATATGCTGAAAACCGTATCTGAGTTGGTTTTAAAAAAGATATCTCCACCATTTTCAACTATAACCTCTGATGAGTATTTTAGAAGCTCTTGCCCTGTATGTTCAGCAATTGCTCCAGCAATTGCAGCCATTGGACCAACTCTTGCTTTTTTGCCAGCATCAATCATATCTGCAATGATTTTAGGTACAACTGGCAAGATAGGTTCAACGGGAACAAAAGATGTCTTAAATTGGTGGTGAATTGATATGTATGTTTCTACAAAACCTCGCAAAGCAAGAACTTCTCTTAACGCAATCTCTGATAAATCAGATTCAGCCTGTATATGAAGATCTGTCTCTTTAACAGTAACAATAAAGGGAGTAAGCCCTTGTCTGTGAGATTTTGTTCTGTATTCTCTGTTTTTAAACATTGGTTCTCCTAAAAACACTAATAATACAAAATCAAATATGCTCTGGGCAAAGCGATTTGGGTGCTAAAGAGATAAAAAAAGAGTCAGTCATTCCAGCTATAAAATCTCTTACAATCTCAACATTAGAGTGATTCTGTTTATAATTTTCTGCAAGATCATGAGTAAAGTTACGGTAAATAATTGAATCGACATTATTTGTTTCAAGATCATTTAAAAACAGTTCAAAAAGATGAGTGTAAATCTTGCGAACTGAGTTTAGATGTTTTTTTATGGCAGGATTACCGTAGATTCTTTCGTAGTTGAATGATTTTAAGGCGCTAAGAACACTGGATATATCAGCACTAAATGAGATATATGGCTTATTTAGGCTGTTGTTAATAAGGTCAGTTACGAGGTTATAAACAATAGTGCCATTAGTATTCCCAAGAAATTTAACACACTCTAACGGCAGCTCATCTCTCTTAATTAACCCAAGCCTTATTGAATCTTCAATATCTCTGCCAATATAGGCGATTGTATCTGATGCCCTGACCACACAACCTTCCATACTCATTGGGATAGCGTCATATTTTTCAGCCTGCTTCATTTTATATATAATACTCTTTAGCTCTTCAAAAGTTCTCTCTTTGGCTGGTGCAATAGTTGTTGAGTGAAGTTCCCCATTATGACAAAGAATAGCATCAAGGGTTTGAAGTGTGAGATTGAACCCCTTACCTTTTTGCTCTATATGGTCAAGAATCTGGATTGATTGAACATTATGGTGAAAATATCCAGTACCATTTTGCTGTGTAAGCTGTGAAAGTATCTTTTCACCATCATGCCCAAATGGTGGGTGTCCAAGGTCATGCCCCATGCTTGCTGCTTCAATTAAATCTTCGTTAAGTCCAAGATATCGTCCAATGGTTCTTGCAATTCTTGAAACAAGTTGAACATGAAGGACTCTGTGGGTGAGATGGTCATTTTTTATAAGTGAAAATACTTGGGTTTTATCAATATAGCGGGTATAGGCAAGAGAATGGAGGATACGATCTGCATCAACACTAAAATTTTGTCTATAGCCCTCTTCTGCTCTTAAGTCATACTCTCTTCTGATAGCTCTGTCGCTAAAAGCAGCAAGATGTGAGAGAAACATCCTCTCTCTTTGGTTTAGCTTATTCTTTTGATTCAGAATATTTTCCATAGAATAATCAACTATTATTTAAAGATTTTCATAGGGGAAAAATCCCTTTGGGACACCATTTATCATGTTAAGAGTTGGTTTGTGAAAATTGCCGCTGTCATAGATGTGGCGTAACAGCGCTTCACGAGCATTTGGTTCTGCAAGATGAGCAATCGCAACCGCATGTTCTGTAATGCTTAACCCCCTTGGATCAAAAGCGCCATATTCTGTAATAATAACAACAGGATCAGCTGCAATCGCAGTTGTTGTGATCCCTTCTGGGCACTTATCCACAATCTTTGACACACCTTTTGATGTTGTTGATTTCATAGCAATAATTGGCACACCACCCGGGGATAAGTATGCACCTCTTAAAAAATCTGATTGACCACCAACACCGCTGTAAATCTTTCGTGCATGAAGAGAATCTGCCCAGATGTTGCCATGGAGATCAACACCAATTGCACTATTTATAGCAACCATTTTTGGATGTCTTGCAATATTAATAATACTGTTTGTTCTATCAGATGGGCGGCTCTGAATTGAGCTATTACAATCAAGCCAATTATAGCCGCCTCTGTTGCCAGATAAAAAAATAGTAGCAATAGAAAATGGGTTATTCAAATTTTTGTTGGTTACAATACCTTTTTCAACCAATATTCGCATTGCATCAGCAAAGAGCTCTGTTCTTATACCTAAATCTTTTACCCCTTTTTTTATAATAGCTTGGCTTACAGCCTCTGGAACCTCACCAATACCATATTGAAGTGTGCAACCATCTTGAATATAAAGCTCGGCAATAAGATCTGCTATCTTCATTGATAGTTCATCAGGTTTTTTTACAGGGCTTACGGGAAGGTCATAATCAACATTTAAGATATAATCAATTGATGTTTCGTGAATTGTTGCTCCAAGAATAAAAGGCATTCTGTCATTTCTCTCTGCAATTACAATACCCTTATTCTCTTTTACACATCTCACAGCCTCTGCAACCCCTTCAACTGTAGTTCCAAGACTGTAGTTACCACCATTGTCAGGTCCTGAAACAGAGATCATTGCAATATTTGGTTTTATAAAGTGCTGTAATTGCCTTGGAATATCAGATAGGTGCATTAATTGATAGCGTGCAAGTCCATTATTCACCGCACTTCTTGAGTGGTGTCCATTGAAAATAACTCTATGGGTAATTCTCTGACAAACTTTTTCATCAAAAATAGCACCAACATCTCCGAGTAACAGAACGCTTAATATTTCAATATCAGATATTGAGTCATCTTGTGCAATTTGTTTTAAAAAAGATTGCGGAGTTGCAGCATTACCTGAACAGTATATTCTACTTTCAGGTTTAAGAATTGAGCTATTTATAATTTCTTCTACGTGTTTAACTATTCTCATTTTGTTCTCCTGAAAAAGGGTTGAAAAAGAAGATGTCAGATTATTTTACACTTTGTAAAACCAAACTTAATATATATAAAAGATGTTGTATGAAAAAATAATATGTGTCAAGAGTCTTTTTGTTAATTAAATCAAACAGATCTGCTACTTTAAAAATTCTATCGCAATACAATGGCATATCAATTGCACGATTTACGATGAGATACAACTTACGTTTAAATAGGAGAAATAATGTATAAAGCATTCAGACGTAAAATGATAATAATGACGCTGATAATATCGTTTGTGCCTTTGGCACTTCTTGGCTACACACTATATTATAGCTTTGCAAAAGCCTATCATCAAAAAATCGAACAACAAATTAACTCAAGGCTTCGTGTCTGCGCCCAGACACTTGATATCTTTCTTGAGGAGAGGCTTGTTATTCTATCGACAATTGCCAATATGTCAACTCTTGAATATTACCAAGATATATCACATCTTCAAAGCCTGTTCCAAAGTATAAACCAAAAGACAGGTGGAGGTATTATAGACCTTGGTGTAATCAACAGTAATGGTGAACACCTTGCATATATTGGACCATACAATCTTAAAGGACTTAATTACAGTAAAGAGCCTTGGTTTGATCAAGTAATGATAAAAGGCACTTATATCAGCGATGTATATATGGGGTATCGTAAGATTCCACATTTTATTATTGCTGTAAGGAGTAATAAAAACGGAATAGATTGGATTCTACGGGCAACAATTGATCTTGATATTTTTACAAACATTGTAAGCACAGCCCAAATGGGTAAAACAGGCGATGCTTTTATAATAAATAGGGATGGAGTCTATCAATCACCATCAAGGTTTCAGAAAAATAAAATACTAACAGAGTCTGGAATAGACACAAGTATGTTTGGTGCAAATATAACAGTCATAAAAAAGGGCGAGGGTCCTGATATAAATCTTGTTTATAATGGGTTATGGATAAAAAATGGCCAGTGGCTGCTTGTTGTATCCCAAAACCCAGATGAGAATGTTCTTTCGTTTTCAGATATGATAACTGAACAGATTACTCTATTTCTACTCGCTTTGCTTGGAATTGTCGCAACAACTGTAATTACAACAAGTATAAGTGTAAATACTCTTCAAGAGAGGGATAAAGAAGTTGCAGAACTAAACGCTCATCTTATTCAAACAGATAAACTTGCAGCACTTGGCAAGATGGCGGCAGGAGTTGCCCATGAGATAAATAACCCACTTGGCATTATATCAACAAAAGCTGGTTGGATGAGAGATCTTTTAGAAGAAGATGAGTTTAAAGATAGCCCTAATTTCAAGGAGTTTGAAGAGTGTCTTGATAAAATTGAGGAGCATGTTCAAAGGGCTGGCAAAATTACACACAATATGCTTGGATTTGCAAGAAGCATGGAACCTACGATGGAGAAAGTAGATATAAATTATATCTTAAATAAAACCACAGAATTTCTAAGCCACCATGCTCAAATTAATAACATTAAAATCAGAACCGATTATGATCAATATCTTCCTGAAATAATAAGCGACAAATCTCAGTTGCAGCAAGTGTTCTTAAATATCCTTAACAATGCTATTGATGCAATTGAAAAAGAGGGAGATGTCATAATAAAAACCAGAAGAGAGCACGGATCTCGCAAAGATCATGAAAAAATTGTAATTGATATAATAGATACAGGTTCTGGTATTCCTGAGCATATTAAAAATCGAATATTTGACCCATTCTTTACTACAAAAGAGAAGGGTAAAGGAACAGGGCTTGGTTTGTCAATCAGCTATCGTATAATTGAGAAACTTGGCGGAACAATCTCTGTAAAGAGCGAGAAAGATAAAGGGTCAACTTTTACTATCTCTCTGCCCGTAAATATCTCTAATGGTGATAATTAAAAATAATACCCAGTCCGCTTGCGGCGGGAATAGGAATTTTTAGTTCCCCATATTTTATTGTAGTATGTTGAAATATTATTTACCTGAGTTATCCATAAAGAATAAACGTTTAATCTTATCTCCATCATCTGAGGCACTTGTATAAACACTATTAAAACCAAGTAGTTGTGCCACATTTTGGGTAAAGTCAAATTCATTATTACAATAAATAATCTCTCCTTGCCAAGAAAAGCGATACTCGCCAATTATATGATCCATGCAGGTTATCACAAGGTGCTTATCATGAGTTGTGCGAATAATGTCATCTCTGTTTATTGCATATTCAATCAACGTGAGATCAAGTAGTGCGCGCCTGAAATTTCCTTGAAATCGATTGGTTATGTTTGTTTCAAGAGGATTTATACTGATATTATGGGGCAAAAACTCATTGGACATTGGTCCTTTTCCATGGCGTGTTTGATAAGCCCTTGTAATAACGTAAATTTCCAATTTTTTGTTATCTGACAAGATGGCTGGATTTATACTGCCTGTGTTTGATCGAGTGACGTAAGGAAAAAAACCATATTTTTGATCAAGCAGCAATCCTTGAGAGCCTTCATAGATATAATCGCTGTAGTTACCCTCTGGCACACCGCTGCTTTTTTCTATAAAATTAGAATTTGTTATAATTTTGCAACAATCAAGAAAATCATCTAAAGAGACCTCTGTGCAGCTTTGATAAAAGTTTTTTATCAAAGCAAGGCGTGTTTCCAAAACCCATGGATAAAATAAGTCTCCAAATGTCAATGAGTAATGGTTTTCTTCTCGGTTTATTGTATCTCCCACACCAACACCACAAGTGCCATGAAGATGGTTTTCTTGATTATAGCGTATATCATAAGGAGTAGTAACGGGGCATTTAGCATCAATAAATAACTTTGGTTCTACTCCTTTTTTAAGAAGCAATTGAAGCTCATTTACTATTCCAACTGGATCAATTGTGCAAAATTGTGAAAAATAACTTGAAGCTCCTTGTAATGTTCCTGAACCAAAGTTTGAAAAAA
>JADFXA010000068.1 GCA_015233755.1 Desulfamplus sp.
GTTGTTTAGTGTAGTTGTTCTGGTTGAATAAAAAGTTAGATATTTACTACATCAGATTATAAAGCTAATATAAGTTTAATCCGGTGGCAATGGCAAAGAGGTCACACCCGTTCCCATCCCGAACACGGAAGTTAAGCTCTTTAGCGCCGATGGTACTGCATGGGAGTCTGTGTGGGAGAGTAGGACGCTGCCGGATTATTTATATCTTATCTTTATAAACTTATAAATTTGTGAATTTGTAAAAAAGCCTATACATTATGTTTAATTACATAATGTATAGGCTTTTTTGGTTTATTTATTTTGAAATTAACAGGATAAAGAATTGAAAAAAAAGAATAAACAAATAGAAAAATATATCTACGCAGATATGCACAATCATACCACAGCTTCAGATGGTGAATTATCTCCTGATGAGTTAGTGCAAAAAGCAAAATTTTTTGGAATATCTGTTGTAGGGGTAACTGACCACGACACAGATAAGGGACTTGAGTTAGCAATAAAAGAAGGGGGAAAAATAGGAGTAAATGTATTGCCGGGAGTAGAAATATCCGTTCGTTTCAAGGAGAGTTTTTTTACTGGGACATTACACGTTTTATTATATTTCAATCATAAGATAGCTGAGGATCCGATTTTTAGAGAATCTCTACGAAAGACCTTAGAAAAAGGCAGAGGCGATAACTTAGTTCGGGCAAGAGTTGATGAGATTAATAAATTTTTTGCACCTGAAGATATAGTTTATCCGATTCAAGATAAAAGTTTATTAACCAACAACAATCTAATAGATAGTATAAATAGTAATAAAAAAAATCCTATACTTACAAGAGCACTAACATTTGAAGAGGTTGCTTCATACAGCACGACGATAACCCGTCGCCATTTTGCACTTGCATTGACTGAAAAGCATAATATCAACAATCCTGAAGTTGTGAATAAAATTATAGGCAACAATAGCCCTGCATATCTACCTTCAGGTGTTGAACTTGAAAGTATAAAATCTTTTTTTTATAGCATGAATAAGCTTTTTGGAACAAAAAGAGATGAGACTATTGGAGTTCATGATAATAATAAAAATAATTCCCCTCTGCTATTAGTTCTTGCACACCCTGCTGCTGGCTCCTTTCCGGGTGATGGACACTACAAAGATGTACTTCCTCCAATTGAGATTGTTGAAAAATTGCTTCCTCGTTTCATTGATGCTGGCATCGGGGGAATTGAGATTAACTATCCAGGACATATTGAAGTTCATAAAGCTATTTTGCATAAATGGGCAAAGCGACATAACCTTTTAGTAACTGGAGGATCAGATTGTCATGATCAATTCATACGTCCCCTTGGAGTTGAAGGTATTACACGAGAAGAGTTCGACAAATTAAACATCACGATTTGCAGCTCTCAATCTTCTTGATAATAATCTCTAACCTCTCTCGCCCCTGCCATGAATTAAGATTTAATGTATAAATAACATCTACAATTTCTCCAGAATTGATTGGAAATGGTTCTCCTGGTTTATCAAGAGCATTGAAAAAAGCAGCTCTAACTCCATCAAGCATCATTGATAGATGAACAGGATTTTTTCCAATAACCTTTACATCAGTTGCAACCATTTTGTCATGAAAAAGTGGAGCTGGAAAACCTATACCAAAAGGACGTAACGCTTCAATATTATAATATGTATCAAGGCTTATCTGATTCTGTAAATAATCAAAACTTTTTAAAGAGCCATCTGTATTGATATATGGTGTAGTATCTTTGGTTTTAAGCTGCTCAGCAACAATTTTGCTAAATTCATCTTTAAATAACCTAATATTATCTTTGTGTAACTTAAACCCAGCCGCCGCCTTGTGTCCGCCATAGGCTATCAATATACCTGAAAATCTATCGTCAAATGTTTGAAGAGCATCTCTTATATGTAGAAACTGCCCAGCTCTACCCGAACCTGTAACAACACCATTACCTATATCGGCAAGCATAACTACAGGAATGCCAAAGTTTTCTGTTAGCTTTCCAGCGACAATCCCCTGAACACCAGGATGATTATTTTCACTATAATAGATTAAAATAGGCTCTGATATGGCTACATCAGTAGAATTCATAGATATTGATGCCTTTGCGGCATTGAACATCTCTTTCTCAATTTTTTGTCTTTGGGTGTTAAATATATCTAATTGGCGATAGGCTTGAGCAATATCATCATAGTTATTATGTGTAAGAAATTCAATTGCGGTTATAGCCTCACAACTCATACGCGAACTCGCATTTATACGCGGAGCTAACCTAAATGCTAAATATCCAGTATCCGCCGCTTTACCATTAAGTGCCACCTGCCAACATGGTCTAACCTTACGATTCATAAATTCAAGCCCTTTTTTAACAAAATAGCGGTTTACGACCGAGTTTAATGGAACAAGATCGGCAACTGTTCCAAGTGCAACATGATCAAGAAGTTGATGAATCTTACGTTTCTGTTCAATATTGCAGTTCATCTCTCGTGAAATTGCTGTCATAAGTAACCAAGCAACACCACAACCTGCGATATTGTCATCATATTGGCACTGCTCTCTCTTCGGGTTTACAACTGCAAAAGCAGCTTCTGGAACACCTTCTTTGGGCACTATATGATGGTCAGTAACAATCACATCAATACCAGCATCTGCAACTCTTTTTATTCTTTGACCGTCAGAAGCTCCAGCATCAGCAGTAATTACGATAGTCGGCTTAAATTTTATTATTTTATCAGCAATAGTATCTGTTAATCCATAACCATCAACTGTTCTATTTCCCGTAAGTCTTATAAGTTTTGAATTAGGAACGCCAAATATATTATGCAAAGTTTCATACATTATTGCCATTGATGTACAACCATCAACATCATAATCAGTAAATAATAAGATTGTCTCATCTTTATAGATAGCTTCTACAATTCGTTTGGCAGCTTTTGTGCAGTCCACCATAATATCTGCGGGTTTTATGGCATCAAGCGTAAATTGAAATATATTTTTATCAAAAGTATCTGTTCTACCTGCAATTATTCTTGCAACAATTTCAGGATAACCATGCTCAATACAGGTTTGATATACTTCTTCATTTATAGTTCTATCTTTTATAAGCATATATTAGGGAATCTCTTTAAAATTTATTTTTGGTCTTAATATTTAGAAAGTTTATCTAAATCCTTTTAATCTCTATTGTGAATAATTGACATATTTTTATATTTAATGATAGTCTAATTCATGGAATTTTTAGCAGAATATGGATATACGGGGCTTTTTGTCTGTGCTTTTTTGGCAGCAACTATTTTACCTTTGGGTTCAGAGATAGTATTCACGGCACTTTTAATTAATCAATATAACATGCTTTTATTGCTTGGTATTGCCACATTGGGTAATGTACTTGGTTCGTTGGTGAATTATGTTGTGGGAGTTATGGGAGGCAACTGGATTATGACAAAAATATTCAGGCTCTCTGAGATTGAGATTGAGCTTGCAGAGAAACGATTCAAAAGATATGGCAATAGTGTACTTCTTTTATCATGGATGCCTGTAATAGGTGATCCTTTGACTGTAGTTGCAGGAATTTTAAAAGTAAATTTTTGGCTTTTCATTGCTCTTGTATCTATTGGTAAATTCCTGCGTTATGTATTGGTTGCAGTAACTTTTTTAGGGGTGTGGTAAAAAAATCAAACTTTAAATTTACTTACCATCTCATTTATCTCTTTAGCAAGCTTTGCAAGCTCTTTTGAACTTATATTAATTTGAGAGCTGCCATTTGTTATATCTTGGGCTGCACGGCTCACATCAGAAATATCTCTTGAAATATCTGCTGCAACTGAAGAGGTCTGATTCACATTCTCATTTACCTCCTGTATGCCAGCAGATGCCTGTGTCAGATTTCCACTTATCTCCTGAGTTGTTACTGTCTGCTCTTCTACTGAGCTTGCAATTGTAGTTACAATTTCATTTACGCTGTTAATAACCTTAACAATTTTGATAATTTCAGAAACAGCATCGCGGGTATTTGATTGAATCCCGTTAATCTTGTCATTTATCTCATGGGTTGCATTGGCAGTTTGTCTTGCTAACTCTTTTATTTCAGATGCAACTACGGCAAAACCCTTTCCAGCCTCTCCTGCTCGAGCTGCCTCAATTGTAGCATTAAGTGCAAGAAGATTTGTCTGTTCTGAAATCTCTGCTATCGTCTCTGTAACTTTGCCAACTTCAGTTGCGGCTTTTCCAAGTAGGTCAACTTTTCTTGAAATTGCCTCTGCCTGATTAACTGCTTCACCAGTTACAGTGCTTGCTGTTCCTGTATTAGATGCTATCTCACGGATTGTCGATGACATCTCTTCCACTGCTGCTACAATCATTTGAACATTGCCTGCGGTCTGCTCTGATGCTGCTGCAACTGTAGTCATTGTAGCACTCATCTCTTCTGAAGCTGCTGCAACAGAAACTGAACGATTTGAACTATCTTTAGAACTATTATTCATCTGCTCTGAAACAGTTGTTAACTCCGATGAGGATGTGTTAAGAAGCTCAACACCACGGCTAATATCTTTGAACATGGTTCTTAAACTTTCAGACATAATATTCAAAGAGTTGATAAGAATACCAACTTCGTCTTGCCTATCCATATCAATCTTTTGAGTCATATCTCCTTTAGCCATCTTTTCTGCAAATCTTGTTGCCATAACTATTGGCTTTACGATCATATTTGTAATCAGAATTCCAAATCCTATAGAAAATATCATAGCAATAACCGTAGCCACAATTAAAACAGTAACTTCATATTCAACAAAAGTAACCGCGGAAGTTTCTGCCTGTTGAATAGAATCTCTTGCCTTATCCTCAATCTCACCGATCATTTCAACTAATTGATGACCAAGTTTATCAATATTAGTATCAAGTTCATCAAGCACGTTCTCTGCAACAGCTTCTCCAGCTATTTTACGCTTAATAAGCTCATTAACCTTATTAATGCCAGTAATAAAACCCTCTTTGTGTATTTTAGACGCTTTATTAACTATATCTCTCATTGATTCATCTTTAGATGCATAGATAGTTCCCTCTTCTGTCTCTGCACCATTTAGTATAGCATCTGCAAAAATCTCAAAATCTTTTGCAGCATCTTCATGTCCTTCCCACTCAGCTTTAAGGCGTTCTTCTGAAGTGGATTCAAGAATCTCCATAAGCATAAGCATATCTCTTACAACAGCTATCTTCATCTCCATTGCTGCATCAATCAAGGGAGACGCCATATTAATGGTTTGAATTTTTTTTGCTGTATTTTTTAAACCATAGATACCTATTACAGATACAATTAAAGTTATAAATGAGATCAAAAGAAAGCTGCCTATCTGTTTTTTGGAAAGAGCCATATTTTTAAGCATTGTTTTTATTCCTTTATTTAAAAAGCTATAACTATTTGGATAGTATTTTAATTTAATTAGTATACTACATTAAGAAACATTGTTTAATATTTAATTTGCATTTAATTTAAAAATAGTTGAATTTTCCCTTGAAAAAACTCAATTGCCATATAGAATTAAAAAAAATCAACCTTTAGCATGGAAGCTTCTAAATGATACAAATAAAGAACAAGTTTATTATCATAACTACAGTGCTTTTATCAGCAGTTATTTTTTTTACCCCTACAATTATAAAATGCGAAGAACATCTTATTGGTGCAGCTTCTTCTTATAAAGCTCAAACTACAAGCACTTTATTGGTTCTAACAAAAGCTGTTATGTGTGAATATATCAAAGATTTTGGACCTGCAGAACCCGCTATTGTATTTTCTGTTTCGCTTGGTAAGATTTTTTGTTTTACTGCATTTGAAAATATCTCGCAAAATGCCTTTGTATATCATAAATGGTATCACAGAGATCGCTTTGTGGCGACAAATCGATTTCTTGTTAAATCTCCTCAATGGTCAACATTTAGCACTATGCAGTTGAGAATGGCCGACAAAGGACCTTGGCGTGTTGAAATAACTGACGAAAATGATAACCTGCTTGAGACTTTAAGATTTAGTGTAGTTGATTAAATCTTTGTATCTACATAAATTTACATATTTCAAACTTCTGAAAATAAGAATATTGGATTAATTTTCCCATGACTAACCTACTTGATTTTTTAAGCTCTCTAAGATGGCAGGATTTTGTTGATATTTTGATAAACAGCTACATTCTGTTCAGACTCTATGTTCTTTTCAGAGGTTCAAGACTTATTCGTATTGTTCCCGTTGTATCGCTTTTATGGATACTTAATATAATGGCTCTATATATGGGACTTGTTGTTACGACATGGGCGATTCAAGGAATTATCACTGCCGCTGCCATTATTTTGATTATTGTTTTTAGAGATGAGATAGCCTCTGTTTTTCAGGCCAAAAACTTGACATCGTTTGTTTGGGGATTTCCAAATACAAAAATTTCAACACCAATTGAGATAATTACATTAAGTGCTTTTGAGCTTGGTAAAAGAAAAGTGGGTGCTCTTCTTGTTATTCCTGGTAAACAAAACATTGATGAGATTGTTCAAGGCGGTATCCCCTGGGACGGAGTTATTTCAGAACAGATGATTTTTTCTATATTTTGGGACAAGAACCCTGTCCATGATGGTGCTGCTTTAATCTATGGAGATCGCATTACGGATGTTTCTGTGCTTCTGCCTTTGTCAAAACGAACTGACCTTCCATCTCGGTATGGGACACGCCATAGGGCTGCTATTGGTCTTTGTGAATCATGCGATTCTCTCGTAATTGTTATATCAGAAGAGAGAGGGCACGTTACTGCTGTGAAAGGTTCAGAGATAAGGCATGTAAAAAAAGCTGAAGAGCTTCAAGAAATCTTGATAAGACATACGGGGCAGACAAAAAAGGAGAATGGGATACTAAAATGGAGAGATGTCTCTGAATTTGCAGTTGCAGCAGTCGCATGTTTCATACTTATTACAAGTTTATGGTTCGGCCTTTCTCGTGGAAAAGAGACACTAAAGACCATAAATGTGCCAGTAGAATATACAGATATTAAACCCGGTTTTGATATTATTGAGGCATCAACCAATACCGTTGATCTGCATTTAAGCGGTTCAATGCCTTTATTAAAATCATTAAAACCTGAAAATGTGAAAGTTTTGCTAAAACTTGGAAGTGCCAATGCTGGGCATAACTCTGTTAATATTTCTCTTGATAACATAATTCTTCCTCCCGGAGTTAATTTGAAAAAGGTGGAGCCCAAAACAGTAGAGATTGTTATGGCAGGTAAAGTTGAACGCAATATACCAATTCAAGTTGATTGGTCAGGAAAACTTGCAGATAACCTGATTCTTGAATCTGTAAACATTACACCTGCAACTATAGCAGTAACTGGAGTAAGTCCAGGGATTGAAACTGTTGCAACAGTGTATACTGAAAAAATATCTCTTGATAATATAAAAGCTAACGGAACAATTCAGGCAGGCATTGTTCTTTTTCCATCATCCCTTAAAACAGATGGAAGTGTTAAGAGTGTATCTATAACTTATAGAGTTAGAGATAGAGGTGTTGGAGATATATATGAATAGTTTATAGTAGTTCAAAAAAATGAACCATTTTATTGGTAAGTTCAAATTTTTGAACCACTAAATATTATGAGTAATAAACTAAAAAAGTCAGTATATTATAGTAGTTATGATATATAATTGTGTAGCATGCTTTATAATACTATTAATTGAGTTCAAAAATTTGAATCTTGGCAGCTTTTGACACAACATTATGATGGTATTAATTTGAGATGACCGCCATTAATCCAACAAAATTGCTGCTAATTTGGCATAATGTTTTTTTATTTAGTATAGATACTTGAAGTAATAAATATGGTAATAGACTGAAATGTTTGAATATTTAGAGAGAATTGAAAGAAAATCGAATATTTTTTTAGAGGGGTTTATATAAATAAAAGAGGTTTGGCAAACTATTTGCATTAATAAAAATCAAACACAAACAATGACATTCAGTTAATTTTCATCTTTTTCCTCCTTTTAAAAAAGCCTACATCAGAAATTGTTCTGATGCGGGCTTTTTTAAATTGTACTGCCGCAAATGCCTTCATATCTTATGTAGTAGTATAAATAGAATTGACATCCTGCAAAAAACATTTTCCATCCAGTGAAAATAAAGGAATCAACTGAAGTTTTAAAAGCGCTCTAATTTAATTCCTTGCTATAATAGCATCTACCAGAACTTTATACATAGAGTTGTCATACCCAGAAGAGAACTTTTTAAGAAAATCAATCCCTTTCTTATTATCTCCATTTGTAATTGCACTCATACCAAGATTAAATAATGCGTCATCTTTCATTAAATTAGTATTGCCATCAACTATTGTTTTAAAATATTTCTCCGCTTCATCATATTTTTTTAGTGCCTGACATGTGTGTCCTAATGAGGCTAAAATGATATTTTGAATTACAGAGTCGCTTTTAAAATCATCTAATGCAGATGTATAAAGTTTATATGCCATATCATATTGACCAGCAGAATAACATATTTCAGCAAATCGTAAGTTGCCAATTCTCCCAGATGATGTATTTGGATACTCATTAAGAAGTATCTCAAACTCTCCTTTAACAGCAGAATATCCCTCTTTAGGTTCTTTATGTTTACTATAATTTTTTAGAGCCTCGGTAAGCATTATAGATGCCTTACTCTCTGCAGAGTTTATTGTATAAACCGTTATTGAGATAATACAAAAAATAGAGAATATTATTATTCCTCCTATAAAAAGCTGTTTTTTAATTTTTTTTGCAGTATCTAAAGTTTTGTACATTGATTCAAGAAATGGATCAGGTTGATCTAACTCTTTTTTACGTGCATTTGATATTCTATCTGCCATAATATCCTCTTAATAGTTCATTATTATTATTATTATTTTATTGATATATTATATTTAAAAATAAGGTTGTAATCACCACAGTAGAGACTTAAAAATCCATCCTGTTTCTCCGTCCGCATGTTGAACTTTAACCCATTCGTCTTTGTTTTCAAGTACCTTAAATGGCT
>JADFXA010000069.1 GCA_015233755.1 Desulfamplus sp.
CAAAGCTGTTTTCTGAAAACCTTGAGAAAGTGTTTATAGAGGTAGTAAATACTAAAGAGAACTAATAAAATACGGCGTAAAAATTCCTATCCCCGCCGCAAGCTGCGGCGGTTAAAAAAGCTACACAAGAAACATTTGCAGATCCTCTATTTACCTATTTTTTTTCTTATTTTATATATGGCCTTCTTAAGAAAACCTTCAGGTTCTTTTGATGCTGATGCCTCCATTGCATAAATTCTCTTAGTCAATTCTAATACAGGAGCTAAGGCATCTTTTGAACTTGTAAAAATTTCGTTTTTTTGTTCTTCAATCTGCTTAATACCGCTCTCTTGGTTAACTTTATACGATACATAGAGAGCTTCAACTTTTTTTTCTAACTTGTCATATGTTTGCTTAAGTTTTGTTTTCTCTTTTTCGATTACTTTTATCTCTTTTTCTGCAATTTTTATCTGATCGGGAAACTGCTTACCAATCTCATTTAGTCGTTTAATCTCACTTTCAAGAGTAATAAGACTATCATTAAAAATGATAGCTGCATCATAAAACTCTGGAAGTAAATCAAATGAGAACCTTATCACCTCTTCAGCAAGTATAATGTTTGGAAGCTCTTTTTTTACATACTCTCGTTTTACTACTTGAGGAACTTTTTTAGTAAAATATATTTTATAAACAACAAACGCAGCAACTCCAACGGATATAAAAACCAGTATAACAAAGATAATTTTTTTAGATAAAAATTTTCTCTTTTTCTTTGCAGCTGTTTCAGACAGATTATCTGTAACAGCTACAGCTTCTTTGTTATCCCCTCTTTTTCTCCCCCCTTTTGTCTTGCCTTTGGTTTTATCTTCAACAGGTGGTGTTTCTGCGGGAGGAGGAGCGTTTTCTTTTTTCTTTTTTCCAAACATAATTTTTATATAATTAATAAAAGAGTTGTTTATTCATAACGTTTATATGGTGATAGACAAAAAAACTTTATTTGGAGAGATTTATGTGAGGTATAAAGAAGAGCTTGCATGAAGACTTTCATTTTGGAATACTAAGCCAAGAATAAATTTAGTCTGATACTCTATATACTCTTCAATTGAAAAATGTTTTGAAAGATACCATCTCCTAAAAGCCCACATCTGGCCAAGCACAGAGATATTATGAGCAACAAGAGATGCTGTCTTTTGGTCTATTTCTGGGATATCGCCTTTACCTGATAATCGAATGAGAGCATTTATAAAGATGTCTGTTATTCTAAGTTCATTTTGAAGAGCTTTTATCTGCCACTGCTTAGGGAGAAATTGACTTACTTGATACATCAAAAGAATATGATCATTCATTTGATCGCACACATTAAAATATTCATGGATAACCTCAGCAAGTGTTGCTCTCCCATTTTCTGTGCTGCAAGATAGTGCATCTTCAACCGCCCTTTGCACCTCTCCATGTATTGCCTCGCAGACAAGATATAAAACATCTTCTTTACACCTTACATATTCATACAAAGAGCCTATTGAAAATCCTACAGCTTTTGCAATCATACGAGTGGTTGTTTTATGATAGCCATGTTCCACAAAAAGCTGGACTGTTGCATCAACTATCTGTCTTCTTCGCTCCTTTACAAGTTCAGGATTCTTAATCTGTGTTGGAACACTGTCAGCATTTAGATTGGGATTTATTTTACTCATCTTTTTTAAATCTCATATCAAACTTCAATTATTTTATATGGGGTTTATTTAGAAACGCTTTCTTAAATCAAACCTTTGGCTTAAGCCATTCAGGCAAAAACTCGTACACCTCAAGCGGGGTTTTGATACTACGCAAACTATCTGCTTTAAGCTCATCTGGAATATTATCAGAGCTAAGATCAATTGGTGGTGGAGAAGCAGTTGCCGAGAGCGTTTTACCTCTTGAATCTGTAAAGGGCAAAACCAAAGGCCCATTACTCTCAAGAACATATGCCAACTGACCACTCTTGAGATAAATTACACTACCTGTCGGATAAATTCCAATACTCTTAACAAAGGCATGGAGAACAAACTGGAGCATTTTATCTTTTTTAGCATACTTACGAAAAATATCAGTAACAACATTTATAGGATTAAAAGCCTCTCTATAAGAGGTTTTTGAGGTCATGGCATCATACATATCTGCAAGTTTGCATATCTTGACACTCAATGGAATCTCATTTGCAATGATATTCTCAGGGTAGCACTGTTTTTCACCTTCATATAGATTCGCATGGTGAAGTCCAACAATATTTTTGACAATTCTGTTTTTTAGACGATTTTTTTCAAGTATTTGAATTCCAAGACCATAGGAGTGCTTTTTTATCATGCCAAACTCCATCTCAGTCAATTTACTCTTTTTATTGAGAACGCTGTCAGGGATAAGAGTTTTTCCAATATCATGTAGAAAAAAACCTGTTGAGATATCGAGTATATCATCTTTAAGATAATATGAGTAAGAGCCAGAAGAGATAGAATTACCAGATGTAGATACCTCATCTCCTGCGCCTATAGATATATCAAGATGTTTGTTGACCATATTGCTGAAATTTATATTAAAGCGATTTAAAATTGCTGTGCCGATTGCACAAACATTAACAGCGTGGCTATAAAGAAAATTGTCATAATTTAATATCTCTTTTGTAAGGTAGGAAAATGGATTTTCGGCTGTGTTCAAAAATGCTACTAATTCAGCTACCTGGTTCTCAACACCACCGTAATCAAACTCTCCTCTTGATTTTTTTATCTCATCAATTGTCTTTTTTACACATTGCTTTGCAAGCTCATATTTTTCAGCAGCAACTATTTTAATCTCTTCAATTACTTTAAGGCGTTTCTCAATATCTCCTGAAGGAGCTAACGTACTTCTAACTCTATTACCTTTTGTCTGTTTATCTTGTTTTGCAGCACTGTTTTTTTGTGCTTTTAGTCCATCTTCATCTATTTTAAGATAATTTCCATCACTATCCCAAACGCCACCATAATTTTCAGGATTAAGAGGAAGGTTTCTAACACCTTGTTCTTTAATAATTTCAAGAACTTTGACGCTGTTTACTAAAACATCTTTTTCAAGTAAAAGAACTCCCTTAGCATTATAAACATCAATACCAGTTTTAACCTTACCCCCTTGGGCTACGATTGAGATAAGATTATCAATACTTACCTTTGTTTGGACCATAATTAACCTTTATATACTCCAAAATGCAAGTGCCAAAATGAAAGTGTAAGATCAATAAACTCTGCTACATCAAGTGTTTCTGCCCTTCTTTCAGGATCAATGCGAGCAAGCTCTAACCCCTTTTCAGTAAGAGATTTGTCTATTTTAAGTTCTGAGCTGGAAATAGCATTTCTCAATGTCTTTCTTCTTTTAGAAAAAGCAGCCTTTATTACCTGAAATAATAGATGCTCCTGTTCAGGTGATAAATTATAAGAGTCTGAATATAACTTTGAGGAGGAATCTGAATTAGAAGAAGAATCAATATTACCATCCCCTGCCGGCTTAGAAAGATTAGAATTATAACTACTACTGGTTTGAAAAAAATTTACTTCAATCACCCTTGATTCAACATTTGGTTTTGGGAAAAAAAGGTTTGCTCCAACATCAGTAAGAGTTTTTACTCTTGAACAATACTGCATGATTGCTGACAGCCGCCCATAATCTTTTCCCCCGGGCGGTGAACATATCCTCTCTGCAAGCTCTTTTTGAAACATAAGTATGGCTTTTGCAATTAATGTCCGCTTTTCAACGAGCATTAGAAGAACTTGAGAAGAGATATTGTATGGAAGATTACCAATTACGATAATTTTTGGTTCTGTTCCGCAACTTTTGACTGTTTCATTCTCATTGCTGATATACACTTCTTTGCAATTTATATTGGCCATTTCTTTTGCAATACTTTCAATGTCAACCTTAAAAATATCTTTGTGAATCAGCTCAACATTATCAACAGACGCTTCAGATAACTCATCTTTAAGTAGTTGTATCAACCTATCATCTTTTTCAACAGCGTAGACTTTAGCCGCATGTTTTGCTGCATGAACAGTTATAGCGCCAAGCCCAGCACCAATTTCAAGCACGACATCATTTTTTGAAATTTGTGCAAGATTTACAATTCGCTCTGCAGCCTTTGGATCCGCAAGAAAATTTTGTCCAAGCTCTTTTCTCGCAAAAAGATTCGATGACTTAAGAAGTGTTCCTGGATATGTCATATTTACCTTTAATTATTACCCTTTAATTATTTTCTTGGCAGAATCATTTGGTGGTTAATTACCTAATTACAAACCAACAAGAATTTAAATTTATGACCGTTGAAAGTATAGCATTAATCTTCAATCCATATTAACATATCTAACTTCTATCTTATTTAAAGAGGATTTTAACAAATCCACATTATTTTGAATTTTGTCAAAATTTTGATTTTTAGCTGCATCTTCAATTACTGAACTTATTGCCCCCTGCTCTTTAAAACCATACATATTAAACCCTCCTTTTAGCCTGTGTCCCAACTGCTGAATAGATTTATAATCATTTTCTGTCAAAGGTTTAGGTTCATTTTCATTATGCGGATAAGCTGTTTTAAGCAATTGAGATATTTTTTCGATTTCAGATTTTTTATCGCTAAGAAAAGATGGGATTAAATCCTCCAAATCAGAGTCAATTTCAATGATATTTGAATCACAATGAATATCTGCAACATTAGAATGAGAATCAATATTTATAAAATTCGAGTTCGAATCAATATCCACGGATTCATGTTTATTGTCTATACTAAAAAATTTTAATATCGTCTCAAATAATTTCACACTATTTACAGGTTTTGAAAGATAGTCATCAAAACCTATATTCAAACAGGCTTGATAAGTATTTGGATCATCATGTCCTGATAATGCCACAATTACACTTTTCTTATCTTTATTTGGCGTTTGAGTATCACACTGCCGAACGAGAGCATATTCAATATTGTTCTGGTTAGATTCCCATTCTCGTATAAGAGTTGCTGCCTCCATGCCATCCATAATAGGCATCTCCATATCCATGAATATTATATCAAAACTATGTTCCTTAAATTTATTTAAAGCCGATAGTCCATCTTCAGCAAGCTCGATGGTCAACTTAGGGTGATTTAGATATTTTTTTAGGATAAACCGATTATATTCATCATCATCAACAATCATTATCCTAAGAGTAGGAAATTGAAATTGATTGGGATATTTTCCTGATGGAGAGCAAAAATCTTTCTCTTTGTTATTCAAAGAGGGTTTGAACAACAAGGATTGCGAAGGTAATGTTTTATCTATTGGAGCATATTTAAGGTTGACTGTAATGGTAGTTCCATCATGTTCACTTGTGGACATTGCAATATCTCCACCAAGTGTCTGAGCCATAAGTTTAGCTGAATATGTTCCAAGACCAGTGCCTCCTTTTTTTCCAGCAGTTGCATATTTATCAAAGAAGCTCTCTCTAATAGATTCTGGCACAACTCCTCTATTGTGAATATTTATCTTTGATTGTTCAATACCATCTTTAGATGATTCAGATAAATTCAAAGATTTAGATAAAGTTGAATTTGATAAACTAATAGTAATTATTCCATTTTCTGGCGATGCTTCAACAGCATTTTTGATAATATTAGCAAACATTGAATAACAGAGTAATTCTTCTCCTAATACTCCAAACTCATCATTATCAGAAGCAGCCCGCCAATTGTTAGAAGGATCATTTATCAAGAGATTAAATTTGATCCCTTTTGCGTCAGTCAGGCTGCGAAGATCAAAAATGATTTTTTTTATAATGCTGAGAATATTAAAAGCAACCGGGTTTAATCTATAATTACCTTTCTCCATCTTAAAGAGATCAAGAGAGAGGTTGATCATACTCAGCATTGTATGCCCTGACTTTTCAATAACCTCTATCAATTCAACCTGATCGGGTTCAAGGCGTTTATTACTATCTTGCAGCAAAATTCGCGGTATTGAAATAATGCTGTTTAATGGAGTTTTAAGGTCATGGCGGCTTATGCGATCAATCTCCTCTCTTAAATTGATATTTTCTTGCAAGATGCTGTTTTGTTTTTCCAAATCTTCGCGAGCTTTCTTTAAAGCTAAATGGTTCTCAACTCTTGCTTTTACTATTGGCGGGCTTATCGGCTTGGTTATATAATCTACTGCCCCGAGTTTTAATCCTTTAGTTTCGTCTTCAACCTGGCTTAATGCTGTTATAAAAATAATTGGAATATTTTGGGTAGTTATATCTGATTTGAGCCGCCGACATACTTCATATCCATCAATACCCGGCATCATAATATCTAAAAGAATCAAATCAGGAGGCTCTTGCATAATATCTTCTAAAGCAGTTTCACCGTCCATAGCTACTCTGACATCATACATATCTTCTAAGGTGTTTACTAAAACATCAATATTTGCCTCAGTGTCATCAACTAACATTACTGTAAAATTAGATGTTTCCATAAATTATCATACCTTTTTAGAATCTTAAAATTGTTTATCAACTATCGAAAGCAGGATCAATTACAGGTGGTTTTGCAAGAGAGTTTGAATCATCAGCATTGGCTAAAAGCCAGCGTTCGATAACTCTTACAAGAGCATGTGGTTCAACTGGTTTGGCAATATAGTCATTCATACCAGCATCTAAACATCTTTGGCGATCACGCTCCATAGCGTTGGCAGTCATTGCGATAATAGGAATATTGTGATTAAGAACCAAAGAGTTGGGATTACGTATATTAGCTGCAGCTTCAAGTCCATCCATTTCCGGCATCTGAATGTCCATAAGTACAAGATCGTAATGGGTAACTTCAAGGGCTTTGAGAGCTTCAACTCCGTTAGAAACAGCATCAGCAGAAAGCCCAAGGTTTTTTAGAATCCACATCGCAACCTGCTGGTTTGTAATGTTATCTTCAACCAAGAGTATCCGTATTGTATCACGCTTCATCTCCCGAATTGTGTGGCGGGTAATGATTGGTCGAGTTCGCTGCACTTCTATACTAATATCTGTTTGCCCCTTACACTCTTCTGATAACAAAGGAGTTTGGTCTGAAAGAACTGCGAATAAACAAGCCAGAATATCAGAGACACGAGCAGGTTTAGTTAGGTAAGCTGAACAGCCTATCTCCTCCATCATCTTTGCATCGCCTCGCTTACCTATTGATGTCATCATTATAAGAGGGATGTTAGTAAATTTATTCTTTGATCTAATAGCTTTGCAAAGCTCAATACCGTCCATTCCCGGCATCTGCATATCAAGAATCGCGACCTGAAATGGATCTTGTTCATCCATTGCAACATAAAGTGCAAGCAGTGCAAAACCTCCGTCAGGAGCAGATTGAACTCTCATGCCCCATGTCTGAAGCTGGGCAGTAATCACATCGCGATTGGTTGTGTTATCATCTACCACTAAAATCTTTACGCCTTTTATAATGGATAGTCTGCAATCTGCAACTTTAGCCCTAAACTTATCTTGAGGCTGTTTTTTAAATTGTGCTGTGAACCAAAATTCAGAACCAACACCTTTTACGCTTTCAAAGCCTATTTCTCCTCCCATCATTTCTGCCAACTGCTTTGATATTGCCAGCCCAAGCCCTGTCCCACCATATTTTCGAGTAGTTGAATAGTCTTCTTGTGTGAACTTATTAAAAAGAATATCTTTCCTATCCTCTGCAATGCCAATGCCTGTATCTTTGACTGAAAAGTGAATCACAGCATGATCTTCAGTTTCTGACTTTAAGGAGACTTTAACCGATATTTCACCACTTGAGGTAAACTTGATGGCATTGCCAACAAGGTTTAGCAATATCTGACGCAGCCGACCTGGATCTCCACGCAGAAATGCAGGTACATCAGGTGATGCTGCACAGATAAATTCTAACTTTTTTTCGTGGATTCGTTGGGACATAAGTGATGCAAAGTCATCAAGAAGGGAGATAAGATCAAAGTCAAGTATCTCAAGCTGCAATTTGCCAGCTTCTATCTTTGAAAAATCAAGAATATCATTGATAATTGACAAAAGAGCCTCTCCGCTTGAATAAATGATTTCAGCGTACCGCCTCTGATCATTTGTAAGCTCTGTGTCAAGAAGAAGACCTGTCATGCCAATTACTCCGTTCATTGGTGTTCGGATTTCATGGCTCATATTAGCTAAAAATTCGCTTTTAGCCATATTGGCAACCTCTGCTTGAGCCGCCATCTCATTGGCAAATTCAGTCTGCTCTTCTAAGTGACGGTTGAGTTGATCTGTCTGCTCCTTAGCCTTTTCTACCTCCAAGAACGCCATAACTAATTGCTGTTTCACAACGCTTGTAATTGACCAAAGGAGAAAAAGAAGACCAGCAAAAAGAACAATCTCAAGTCCTAAATCAAGAAGAAGATTACTCCACTCTGATTTAATTTTTGAAGTTCTTTCATATATCACAACCATATATGCAACATCATTTTCAGCAGCATCAACAATATAATTTATACCGCAATAAAATTTTTTCTCCTCATGCACAGCTTTAAAAACCTGTTCTCTTGACTCCCATACATCTCCTCCAAACTCATCTTTATGAATATTTGCACTTAACTCATCTTTATTTAGATAATTTCTTAAGTTATCATTGTGCTCATGTGAAAGCCAGCGAGCCAGCTCATCAGGAATAGTCTCAATTGTCTGATGAGCCACAACGAGTTCTGGATAGGTGTCCCATTGTCCTGCAAAACCAAACAATTTTTTTCCAGCTTCAAATTTTTCTCTTGTTGTGTATTTTTTCTTTATTACCGTAAGAATATGAAGATTTTTTTCTTTTGATAATCTATCAGCAAGATGCTCAATTTCCATACCAAGCTCAATATAACCAGTAATTGTTCCATCTTTTTTCAAAGGTCTTACGTATCGCAGGGTAAATGTTCCAAGCTTACCAAGTTCAATACCCCATGAATCTTCGCCTGTCTGCTCTGCTGATAGGAGCGTAAAGCGGTTAATTATATCGCCGCGCAATTCGGGCTTGTATGTTCGCA
>JADFXA010000006.1:0-2373 GCA_015233755.1 Desulfamplus sp.
CTGCTCTAAAGCCCCGACTCCTGCAGCAAGCTCTGGTGGTTCAACATAGCTTGTAGGGGATAGAAAAAAATCTCCAGCAAATCCAACTGTATCTCTCAATGTTGATGGGCCTATTAAAGGGAGAACCAGATAAAAACCCTCTTTTAAAGAATATCGTCCTAATGTCTGTCCCATATCTTCTTCGTAATTTTTAATTCCAAATACATAATCTGCGGGTGTTGCAAATCCTAATCCTCCTCCAACTGTATTAATTACAAAACTTTGAGCTTCTGAAAAAGCTTGTTCTCCTTTACCTTGCAAAATATTATTGACAAACCTAACAGGAAAAAGAGCGTTGTGAAAAAAATTTTTCAGACCATTTCTAAGTTTAGCAGGTGTTATAAATTTATACCCTTGAGCAGCTGGTTTTAATACCCAAAAATATAGTTTGTCGTTAAATGAGAACATTGCATAATTAAACCAATATAACGGATCAGATACAGATTGTTCATCTGATTTTACATACTCATCCCCATAAAGTTCATCATCTAAAGGTTCATTGGCAGCAAAAGAGCTTGTGCAAAATATCATAATCAAAACTAACGAAATAAAAAGCCAATGTATAGACAATATCTTTTTAAAATATCTCATTAGATTACTGTTGTCTTGTGAGATCATTTCTCAATTTTCTCCTTAATCTCCTTAATAATTTTATCAGGAGAGTCATTAAATCTTGTTCTGTATTGTTCTCTATAATTGCCAACTAAACTTACACCCTCTATCTTTACATCGTAGATTTTCCAGCTACCTCCTTTTTTCCTCATCATTCTGTAATGTACAGGAGTAGTGATTTTATTGTGAAATACCTCTGATTGAATATCAGCTCGCTCAATGCCAGATTTTGTAGAATCAAGCATATCTGTTTTTAAGTAGGTAATTTTTAAATCCTTAAAATTTTCATCATCAATTTTTTCAAGATATGTATTTGCAATCAGACGAGCAAAATATTTAGAAAAGTCAGACTGTTGGCTCTTTGAAAAACGTTGCCAATTACTTCCAAGCGCACCTTTAGAAAATTCATTGAAATCAAAAATTGATTCAGCTTTGCTAAAAAGAGCTTCTTTTTTTGCCTCTTTTTGCTCTGCCCCTGCAAGTGCTGGATCATTTAACGTTTCTACAATTGCGTTTACTCCGTTTCGCAACTCAATTTCTGGTACTAAATCTGCTGATATGAGAATTGAGGGATATGATATAATTATCGCTATTGATATAATTATAAAAATAGTTAATACATAGTTATTGTTTGATGCTTTATTCACTCTTTTTTTCCTCCTTGTCGAAAATATATTTACTTACTAACGATTCAATATCAATAGCTGATTCTGTATTAAAAATGGTCTCACCTGATTCAAGCATAGTTTGAGAGCCTCCAGGGGAAAGATTAATATATTTATCTCCGATAACTCCTGAAGTTTTAACTGATGCCATTACATCTTCAGCTAATTTGATATTTTCGTGGATTCCAAGTTCAACTTTTGCAAGTAATCTTTCGGTATCCAATGTTATTGAAATAACATTACCAATTTCAACACCTGCCATCTCAACGCCAGCCCCTTTTTTTAAACCAGCAACTGAGCTAAAATAGGCATAAAGTCTGTAATCATTAGTATCTATGACTCTTACACCACCAAGTTCAATGATAAGGTAGGAAGCACATGCAATACCAATAATCATAAAAATTCCAACATAAAACTCAACCATTCCTTTTTTCATATTATTTTTTCCTAAATATTTTAAGTTCTATTTTGAGTATCAGCAACACATTAAACCATCTGCAAAGTTCATGGCAATAGCACTTCTTTTTCCAATATTTTAGAATCAATACTCCATAAAATCTCCGCTTCCATTAATAAATGTGCTTACCTCACTTAAATCAGATTTCATTATTTCTTCAGCAGAGCCTTGAAATATTATTTTCCCCTTTTCAAGCATAGCAACTCTTTGAGCTATTTGAAATATGTCAGGTATCTCATGACTTACAATCACAGCTGTAAATCCAAACATCTGCTGATATGACTTAATCATTGCATGAACCCCGTTTTTTCTTACTGGATCAAGCCCTGTTGTTGGTTCATCAAAGAGAACAATTGATGGTTCAGTTATTAAAGCTCTTGCAAGGGCAACCCTTTTTTTCATACCTCCTGAAAGTTGGGCAGGATATTTGTTTGATGTCCCTTGAATCTCAAGCTGCTCCATTCTCATCTCAACTTTATTTTTTATCTCTTGCTTGGAAAGACGTGAAGTTTCAGTTAGAGGCAAAGCGATATTTTCATAAATATTCATAGAATCAAAGAGTGCATTTTCTTGGAACATATAGCTAAAATTACGTTTAAA
>JADFXA010000006.1:2473-22870 GCA_015233755.1 Desulfamplus sp.
TCATAGAATCAAAGAGTGCATTTTCTTGGAACATATAGCTAAAATTACGTTTAAAATCTTCTCTTCTATTCCCAGACATAGAAGATATCTCTTCTCCTTTAAATAATACTTTTCCTGAATCATGGTGCATAAGCCCTATAATGTGCTTTAAAAGCACACTTTTCCCTGAACCGCTTTTGCCAATGATAACAGTGATTTCATCCTCATATATTGCAAGATTAACACCTTGCATAACGTGGTTGTTTCCAAAACTTTTTCTAACATCTATAAATTCAATCAAAGGAGCTTTCATAAAAATCCATTTTTTTTGCTAAGTAATCACCATATAAATACTGAACTTTTTAAGTAGTGGTGATATATTTGAGCAACTATCTTCTATAAAATTTATAAAAGAAGGTAAGTTATTACATAATCAAACACCAAAATCATAACACATGAGTTTACAACAGCAGTAGTAGTTGAAAAACTTACCCCTTTTGCACCAAACCCACCCCTTGTCTGAAGATGGGTAAAATATCCTTGAGAACAGCATATTGTTGTAACCACAATTGCAAATACAAAAGATTTTACAAATCCTCCAATAACATCAGCCATGATAACACTATCATTTACCCTATAGATATAAATTCCGCCATTAATTCCAAGCATAAGAGAGCCAGTAACATAACCTCCGAAAATACCTATTACATCAAATAATGCGGTCAGAAGAGGGAAGCTTATTATAGATGCCACAATTCTTGGGCTGAATATAAATCTAACAGGATTGATGTTCATTGTTTCAAGTGCATCTATCTGTTCTGAAATTCGCATAACTCCAATCTCAGCAGCCATTGCAGAACCAGCTCTTGCCGTAATCATAATTGCTGTAAGCACAGGTCCAAGTTCGCGAATCAACGTCAAAGCAACAGCTGAACCAAGCATTCCTTCAGAGCCAAATTTTATAAGGGTATAATAGCCTTGAAGGCCCAAAACCATCCCTGTAAAGATACCTGTCAACATAATGACCACCATTGATTTAGTGCCAATAAACCATGTGTGTTCAATAATTTTAAATATCTGAAAAGGAAAAGTAAAAATATGAAAAAGCCCAGTAAACAGAAAAATAAAGATTCTACCAACGTTTTCAATTTGTTGGATTGTCCAAAAGCCAATATTTTCAACAGTTCTTATTATCATCAATACCACCGTAACTATTGTAGATTCTTAAGTTTCATAATAATTATTTACAAATAAGCTAAGAGTTACTATGAAAAATTTAAGATGGTTATATACTATAAATCACACGTGAATGAAACATGATTCATCTGAAAACTTAGCTGTTTTAAGATAAAAAATTGGCATATTCTATAAACTCCCTTGACACTACTATGAAAACATAATACGTATTGACTTAGTCAACACCTCTTAAACAGTATTGCTACTGATTAAACATAGATATACGGGCACATTAAACACTCTTACAAAACAATTATGGAGATAAAAAACATGACACGTAAAATAACTTTAAGCATTCCAGACATGCTTTATGAAAAAATGGAAGAGTGGCGGCAATCTTTTAATTTCTCCAAAATGTTTCAAGATGCTTTAGCTGAAGCAATACATAAAAAAGAGGAGTTTCAAAAAAGACTTCAAGAAGATCATGACATGGCAGCGATTATAGATAGGCTGAAACATGAAAAAAAACAAGCTGAAGGAAATTACTCTGAGAATGGACATTCAAAAGGGCTGCAATGGGCAAAAAATGCTCATTACAATGACCTCGTCTATGCACTTGGACTCTCTTCAGCCGTAGAGATGATAAAAGATGATACTCTTGGAGGCTATTTTAATAATCTCTTATCTTCTGAAAACCTTATTGAGAAGACAGCAGAGGGTGCTAATAAATATGGCAGGCTTTTTTTAGATGGTTGGCGTAGAGGTGTGCGAGATTTTTGGAACGAGATAAAGGAAAAAATATAATGGTCAAAGTCCAGATTCAAGTCCAAATGCGATTACAAATGAAAATAGATAAACAAGTAGATAAAAAGGTAATAAAGCAAATAGCTATTCTGTTTAAGGAGAATATCTGAAAATGGAAAATAATATAAATATTTTGGGTATTGATGTCGGCTCTGTATCTGTTTCTATTGCTGGTATAAAAAATGATGAATTGGGAACTATTTTATGTAGAGGAAGTGCTTTTCATCATGGCAATATAGCAGAAGGTCTTCAAAATGCTCTGTCAGGAGTAGATTTAACAATTTTTAATTATGTTGCTGTAACCTCTTCAACTCCCCAGACCATTAGAAGCTCTCAAATATATGATGATCAGGTTGCAATTATTAGAGCTGCCCGCCATTTTCATAAAAATATCGGGGCAATTCTTAATGTTGGTGGTGAAAAATTTAGTTTAAGTCTGTTTGATGAATGTGGAAAATATTGCGGCTCTAAAAACAACACCTCATGTGCTGCTGGAACTGGAAGTTTTCTTGACCAGCAATCTAAACGTCTTGGATTGTCGCACCCAGAAGAGTTAAGCAATGCTGCTTTTGAGAACACTCTTAGGATTCCTGATATTGCAACCCGTTGTGCAGTTTTTGCAAAAACTGACCTTATACATGCCCAGCAAGAGGGATTTTCTGTCCCTCAAATATGCGATGGGTTGTGTAAAGGGCTTGCAAGAAATATCTACAACACTCTATTTACTAATGAAGTCATAAATAAGCCCATTATATTTTGTGGTGGTGTTTCCAAAAATAGGTCAGTCAAAAAGCATCTTGAAGAATTGATAAATCAAAGTGATAAATCAAATATAGGAGAGAGTCTTATTTGCGATAACAACTCTCACCTTTATGGTGCAATCGGTGCTGCTCTTTGCATGGCTGATGAGCTACAAAGCAATATAGAGAATAATATAAATAGTGATGGACTTGATATTTTGGATAACCAAATAAATTCTACTACTTCATACAGTAAAATAAATATCAAGAATATAAATGATCTTTTGATAGAAAAAGAGAAACAACAGAAATTTTTTTATCCTGAATTGACTCTTACGCTATCTGATTACCCTGATTTTAAGGCGTTTAAGAGTGAAATATTTGAAGGAGTTGAGGTTGACATTTATGAAGACCCTATAAATGTTTCTTTTAACTTTTCTGATCCTTCAATTGGTTTAAATCGCTGCTACCTTGGACTTGATGTCGGTTCAACCAGCACAAAAGCTGTTATAATTACAGAAAAAGGGACAGTTTTGGCAGGATTTTACACAAGAACTGCATCAAGACCCGTTCAGGCTGTGCAGGCGATTTTTAAATCTGCTGATAAATTTATATCTGATTATAATCTCAACATAACCATAATTGGGTGTGGAACTACTGGTTCTGGAAGAAAATTATCTGCTGGAGTTATAGGTGCTGATTTGGTGCTTGATGAGATAACAGCACACTCAAGAGCTGCTTATGAACTCAGTAACAGTGTTGATACTATAATTGAAATTGGTGGTCAGGATGCAAAATTTACCACCATGAAAAATGGTGTTGTAACATCATCTTTTATGAACACTGTCTGTGCTGCTGGAACTGGAAGTTTTATAGAAGAGCAGGCTTTAAAACTTGGCTGCCCTTTATCTGAATATTCAGCACGAACAGAATCTGTAAAATCGCCAATATCAAGTGATAGATGCACAGTTTTCATGGAAAGAGACATGAACCACTTTCTCTCTGAAGGATACAGTGTAGATGAGGTTCTTGCATCTGCTCTTCATTCAGTTAGAGATAACTATATGACTAAAGTTGCAACTGAAGCAAAGATTGGAGACACTATTTTGTTTCAAGGGGCAACTGCAAAAAATAGAGCATTAGTTGCGGCTTTTGAACAACGACTAAAAAAGCCTATTCATGTCTCTAAATTTTGCCATCTTACTGGTGCACTTGGTGTTGCTTTGACAATAAAAGATATGCACACTCAAGTTGCATTTATAAGCAATAATGAGCAGATACAAGAATCTCTATCTATAAATGGGGATCAAAAGAGTAATGAAGAGCAAATCAATGGTTATAATAAGATTTATCTAACAGGAGAGGAGAAATATCCAAAGAGCAAATTTAGAGGTTTTGAGCTGTGGAAAAAAGAGATTCCAGTACGTCAAGAGACCTGTAATCTTTGTACAAATAGTTGTAAGCTCACAATTGTTGAAATGGATAGTGAGGCAGTAGCTTTTGGTTTCTTGTGCGGAAGAGATTATGGAACAGACCATTATGTAGCAAAGGAGAATAATTTCCACCTTCTTAAAGAAAGAAAAAAGGCGGTAACTCTGCCTTATCCATGCAAGACTCAATATCCATTTACAGTTGGTATTCCAGCAGCACTTCATCTTGTCGAAGATTTAGAATTTTGGAAGATTTTTTTCAACTACCTTGGGATTAAAACCATTACCAGTGAACGTATGAAATCGCCTGTAACGCGCGGTCGTTCTATTGCCAATGCTGAGTTTTGCACACCAGTTACATCCATTCATGGGCATGTTGACTATCTTATGGAAAAGGCTGATTATGTCTTTCTTCCGTTCTATTTTGAAAACAAAAACAGAGAAAAAAATGGAAGACGGCAATATTGTTATTACACCCAGTACGTTCCATCAGTTATTGCAGCTTTGCCAAACATACAAAAAGATAAGTTGCTATCACCTGTTGTAAAAGACCTCTATACCAATTTTTATACTAAAATAGAGCTTTATCGTGCTTTTAAAAGCATTGCAAATTCAGTTATCAATTCTGAAAATAAAATATCTGATGACTCTTTTATAAAATTTTTTGACGACTCTCTTATTAGCTTTTTTGATATAAGCTCTGCTTATGATAAGGCTTTGGAGTGGAAAAAAGGGGCGGAAAATCAGCTTAAAGGGCTTTACGCAGAACAGATAGAAATATCTGATGACATTAATGTTTTACTTGTTGGCAGACCTTACACAATCTTATCAGAATCTTTAAATAGCAAGATTCCAGATATTTTCTCGTCTTTACGTATAAAAACATTTTTACAAGATATGCTTGATTTTGAGAGCTGCGATTTTACTGAAATCGAGCCCCTTTTAAAAGAGATTCATTGGGAACATGCTGCAACAATATTAAAAGCAACATTGATTGCAGCAAGGACAGACAATCTATTCCCAGTTTATATAACCTCTTTTAAATGCTCGCCAGATTCATTTGGAGTTGATTACTTTAAGAAGATAATGGAAGCATACGACAAACCGTATCTTGTTCTTGAGCTTGATGAGCATGACTCAAGTGTTGGATATGAAACACGTATTGAAGCTGCTGTAAGAGCATTTAGAAATTTTAGCCAGTCAAAAAATTATTCTAAAGATAAAACTATAAATCTTTCTCATCTTAATCCTCAACTTGAAAACACACTACCCCAGAAAAGAGCTTTGTCTGGAAAAAGAGGCTGGTCAATATCAACGCTGCTTCAAGATGAGAATAATCTTTCAGGCAAAACAATAATCATGCCAAATTGGGACTCTATAACTTGCTCATTTTTAGCAGCAACTTTACGAGGTGAAGGCTATGATGCAATTTTGACTGAAGAGAGTGATGACACTATTAAGCAAAGCCTTAAAACCAACACTGGTCAATGTATTCCGCTAAATGCAATTGCAAGCGGTTATATTCAGACTATGATTAATAGAAATCTAAATCCTGAAAATTGTCTTCTTTGGATGAGCAAATCTGAAATATCGTGCAATATAAAACTTTACCCACACCATATAAAATCTATTATCTCTTCTAACAAAGAGATAACAAACCCTAACAGTGAATTAGGCAGCGTTAACTTTAAATCAAATAAAACTTCATTAGATAAAAGAGAGATTGAGGCTAATCTTGCAAAAGCAGGAGTTTATAAAGGAGAGCTCTCATTTAGTGAAATATCTGTTCGTGCTTCATTAAATGCCTATTTTTCTTATATGTTTGGTGGACTTTTAAGAGCTTTGGGGTGCAAGATTAGACCTTACGAAAAGGTAAGAGGTCAAACTGATGAGGCTATAAAGCAGGCCATTCGTATTTTAAATATGGCATTTGAGGGAAAGACAACAAGAGAGGATTCTCTTAAAATTGCACTATCTCAATTTGAAACTATAGAGACCTATCCAAGGGAGAATCGTCCGAAGGTTGGTATCTTTGGTGATTTTTACGTCAGAGATAATGATGTTATGAATCAAAATCTGATTCATTTTATTGAGGAGCATGGCGGAGAGGTTGTAACAACCCCATATTATCGTTTTGCAAAAATGATCGCAGAGTCATATTTTAAGAAGTGGTTTAAAGAGGGAAGGTATTTAAGTATTATATCTAATAAGGCGATCCTTACAACCATGACTCAGTTTGAGAAGCGCTACTATCGTTACTTTGAACCATTCTTTAATGAACCAGACCACACTTACAACGATGACTTTAAAAGCGTACTTGCAAATTATGGCCTATTGCCTGAACATACTGGTGAGTCAATGGATAATATATTGAAAATTCACTACACAATGAAAGAGAATCCTGATCTTGCCCTGTTTGTCCAGACAAGTCCATCTTTTTGTTGTCCAGGTTTAGTTACAGAGGCTATGAGTGCTAAGATTGAAAAAATAACAGGAGTACCTGTAGTCAGCATCACCTACGATGCTTTAGGTGGAAACAAGAACAGAGTTATAATTCCATTTTTACAGTATAGAAGGGAAACTCAATTATCATCATTCTCGGGTAGATAAATATTTTTAACAAAATTTTATAATAAGATAATGGTTTACTTTTTTTTCCAGATATTCACAAAACGTTTTTGGAGAATTGTGGGTAGATATGGTTCAAGCTCAGGATTATGAACAAGAAAGTTGTGCTGATACTGCATTCTACTCACATCAATAAGACTATAGCTCTCTAATGACCTAACATAATTCATGTAATAACCATCATAGTTTTTAAGATAAACAGGAGATCTATTGCTTATCTCATTAAAATTTTCACCCGTATATTTTAAAAGCGATGAAAAATTATTTAAATAGTTCGAAAGATGGCCTAAATATTTAATTACAATAGGTTCTTTGTAATATTCTTCAATTTTAAGCAGCCAGTCAAAGTTCTCCTCAAGCAGTAGATTCCTGTAATCATTAACAATAAGTATAAATTTCTTTATCATTTTGTCATTTTCATCAAATATAGACTTCATAGTATCAACAAGGGTATACGCTTCATCTATTTTTTTAGTACTTGAATCAACGCTTGAAAGATTATCAATCTCTAAAGTCATATAGTTAAGTTGTGTTATAGAATATTTAAGCTGCTCTGTTAACTTTAACACCTCCTTGGCTGTAGGGGATAATTGAGAATAGATAATCTTATCCTTAATTCTTGAGTATAAAAAAGATTCTCCAATACCTACAGCTATAAAGACAAATATCAAGATTGCCAGAGGAATTAGACTCTTTTCCCTTCTTGTTTTAATTATGTAATATATAATTGTTATTGGAGCAAAGAAAATAACAGCAGCCCACCATCTTGGCATTTTCTCTTTTTCTGAGTCAATATAAACAAATATTGATAAGATCAGTGCAACTGGAAAGTATATAAAGAACAAACTATTTCTCCTTTTAACTGTGTATCTGGCAATTTATAAACATCTCAAAGAAAAGAGTTGATTTTCCATTTAGTTCCATCTGAATAGAGCATTACAGCACCGTTCAAATCAGTTCTAAAGACATTAATACCACGTTCTTTATATCTGTTTAACACAATACTTTTAGGAAATCCAAAACGATTTTGCCACCCGCAAGATATGATTATATTCTCAGGAGCAACATTATCAAGAAAGCAATCACTGCTTGAACCAGAGCTGCCGTGATGTGGAGCAATTAAAATATCTGATTTCAGGTTAGAACTCTTTAGATCTCTATTTATATCTTGGTCGTCAATTTTATATTTACTAATTATTTCATTTTCTGTAGTTGATGTAATATCTCCTGTAAACAAAATGGAGTTATCTTTAAATATCACCTTAAATACCAAAGAGTTATCATTAATATTTTTATCTTCTTTTTCGTTGAAATATGGTTCAGTTGAATCTAATTTGCTTTGAGCTAACCATTTTTTATCTAAAAAATTTACATCTCTATTTTTACAAGGTTTGAGAGGATGAAAAAATTTAAGTTCTCCCTCTCCAATTTTAATAGTAATTGGCTCTACCTTATCAACTACAAATAGCCGTGAGCTATTCTTTTGAATAGCTTCAATAAGATTTTTGTAAGCAATGTTATCTTTTTCATCACAATTTTTAATAAAAGTTTTTACATTGAAATGATCAAGAATATAGATAAGCCCATTTAAGTGATCTGAATCAGAATGAGTTAAAATAACAACATCAAGAGTTTTTATCTTTTTTTGCCTTAAAAAAGGGGCAATAATGTTCTCTCCTGTATCAAATTTGCCTATATAAGAGAAACCTCCACCATCAACAAGAATTGTTTTACCTTTTGGCATCTCAATTAAAGCAGAATTTCCTTGTCCGACATCAAGTAGTGTAATAAGCAACTTATCGTTAAAAAACCTTTTATTAATCCAAAATCCTTCATGGATTACAATTACAAAAAATGATAACACTGCCGCAACAATTCCATATCTGAAAAAAATATAATTATTGGGATTGTAATCTATTTCACCATTTCTCCGAAATTTTGCCGCAACAAACAATGCTGACATAAAAATGTAATAACATGTTATCTCAATAGTATCAGGAGTAAAGGTTTCGATATAGCTAAATGGCAAAGCCGCAACTTGTTTTATAAATCCTATTGATAAGTTGAGAATAAATCCTGCACACTTAATGAAAAATCCTGAAGCGGCAACTGAAAATGGATATGAAAAAAGAGCTGCAAAGCCAAGATATAGTGCTGCAATTCCAATTAACGGAATAACAACGAGATTTGTGAAAACTCCAGAAAATGAAAAAAGGTTAAAATAGTGCATTACTAAAAGCTGTGTGCCAGCAGTTGCACAAACGGATACAAAAATAAAGTTAATAAATTTCTTTACAAAGCTGCTTGCAATACTTTTTCTAATCAACATTGTTAATAGGTTCTCTCTATTTTCAAGGTTCTTTTTGATATAAACTTCATATTGATTAGCTAATGACAACCCCATTAGTATAAAAAATAGGGCTGCAAATGAGAGCTGAAAAGAGATAGAAAAGAGCGACAGAGGTTCAAATATAAGAATCACAATACCTGCTGCTGCAAGTGAATTGAACATATCACTCTCTCGTTCAATCACATAGGCTAACATGAAAATGATAATCATTATCATGGAACGTTGAGTCGCATCTGAATTACCTGAAATTATTGAGTAAGCGATAATTGGAAATAGTGTCAAAAGAGAAGCTGTTTTTTTACTTAATCCACGAATCAGAACCCAATATGAGCAAGAAAGCAATAAGTTAAACAAATAGAAAAATAGTCCGGCGACAATTGAAAGGTGCAGACCTGATACAGAAAGTATATGGCTGACACCTGTTTTAGAAAAATCACGGTTAAGCTCTTTTGAAATTAACTCTGTATTTCCTATAGTTAATGCAGAGAGAATGGCTGCTGAATCTTTATCGTCGCTATTCTCCAATATGTGATTTGTGAAATTTTCTCTAAATTTATCAATAACTAATTTGTAGTAACTAAAGTCATGGAGATTAAAGCTATGGGAACTAACAGAATTATTTGCAGGCTCAAAATTATCAATATTGTGCTTTGGGAGAGTGTTTGAAGAGAGTTTTTTAATGTTTTCAGTATCTCCAATGATGTTAATTTTCTTTCCATTTACACTTATCTTTCCCCATAAATCTTTATTTTTCATATAACTTACATAATCAAAACTTCCTGGATTATTGAAGTTACGAAAAGGTTTTATCTCTCCTTTAAATTGGATAATATCTCCTTGTTTGTATTGTGTTAGGGAATTATAAATATTTACCTGAATCATACCTAAATAGTCGTTGAAAGGGAATCTATTAATCTTGTTTACTCTTTCAATATCGGTGAGCTTTTGAACTACAAGATCAAATCTTAATCTTTTATCCAACTCTTCGGGTTTAGAAGCAATTATTCCTATAACATCAACGACTCCTGTTTCAACAAACTTAGATATATGGTTTTCAGGAAGACGGGGAAAATATTCAAATAAAGATTTTCCATTAAAAATGGGAAAGTATTTAGCAGATATAATGAATAGACATATTATTATAAATAGTGGAATAAGCGGGGGAATTCCATATTTGAGGAGAACTTTCAAATCAATGTTTTTTATTAGAGTTCTTGTGATACTAATTTTCTATCCAATAACGTCAAAGTTTTACCTTCAGTGCTTCAAGAAGACAATTAAAGTTTAAGATGCTTTGATGAACTGTTCACAGATAGCAACAGAAAGAGCAAATATAATATCCAAAGCTAAATGTTGAGTAATAGATTTATCGTATAAAAGTTTTGATTCAGGTGGAAATTCATCATCTCCGTCCCAAAAAAGAAGAGCTATTGGAATTCGAGGCGTTATTTTAAAAACATATGATGAATCTGCCATTTCAAGTTGAATACCATTGAGTTGATCGCATCTTTTTTTGAACTCATAGATATTACCGTTATATTTTGAAGAGATAAGATTAGTAGGAATTTCGTGAGGACCGCGAAAAAATGTAGAACCTCCGGGTATATCTTTTTCAGATATCCACTCATTAGATAGCTCAATATTCTTTGCTCTCAATAGATAATTTATAATAAATAGGTATAAATACTCATGTGTATTATCAAAGTTTTTGCTTAGTCGTTCAATCTTTAACTCATAAGGATATACAGCATAATCATCTCCCCATACAGATATATAATAACACCTTTTAATATGATCGTATCTGCATAAAGCTCTTTTGCAGGTATCTTCTGGGTCTTGTTCAGCTAACTCTTTAAAATATATTTTATCAATTAGGTTTGTCATGTATTAAATCTTTTATTTTTTCTATTGTTTTATAGTTGTCGGGTAACACTTACGATATCAGATTTCATGCAAAGTTTGAATTGATCCTTTGAATCTATTGGTTATAAAATATTTTTCCAGGAGGTCAATTCAAAATCTTAATTGTAGTGTTACCCAAAAATGATTTTAGTCTAATTAACTCTGCGTTTGCGACCTGCCCACTCTTTGTCTCTTAGTTTGAATTTTTGGATTTTACCAGTAGCTGTTTTAGGTAGTTCACCAAATTCAACAATTTTGGGTGCCTTAAACCGAGCTAAATTATCCTTGCAGAAATTGATAATATCATCAGCAGTTGGGTTAGTGCCGGGTTTAGGTACAACAAAAGCCTTTGGAACTTCTCCCCATTTTTCATCAGGAACGGATACTACTGCCACTTCCATTACATCAGGATGTCTATATATAACATTTTCGACCTCTACAGTAGAGATATTTTCTCCTCCACTGATAATAATATCTTTTTGGCGATCCATAATCTGAACATAATTATTAGCGTGTATAACGGCTAAATCTCCACTGTGGAACCAGCCTCCCATAAATGCGTTTGCTGTGGCTTCTTCATCTTTGTAATAACCCAACATTACATTATTGCCACGCATAACTATTTCTCCTATCACTTCCCCATTTCTTGGTACTGGCTCCATAGTTGATGAATCAACAACGTCCATGTGCATAGCTACAGTATATGGAACTCCCTGTCGAGCCTTAATTTTAGCTCTCTCTTCAAGCGGGAGATTATCCCATTTTGTCTGCCATTGACATACGCTGTGAGGGCCATAAACTTCTGTAAGGCCATAGACTTGAGTAATATTTGCACCTAAATTTTCCATATTTTGTATTACAGTAGGAGCAGGGGGGGCTCCAGCAGTCATAATCTCAAGCTGTTTTTTCAATCTTATATTATTGGCAGTTGCATAAGATGACATTCCAATAAGAATAGTCGGGGCAGCACAAAGATGAGTTACTCCATCTTGTTCCACAATACGATAAATTTCCTCTGGAACAACTTTTCTAAGACATACGTGGGTTCCACCAGCGGCAGTAACACCCCATGTAAAACACCAGCCATTGCAATGAAACATGGGCAGTGTCCAAAGATATAGTGATTTTGAATTTAGACCAAATTCAATAACCTCTCCAAGTGCGTTAAGGTAAGCCCCTCTGTGGTGATACATAACTCCTTTTGGCCGTCCCGTTGTTCCACTTGTATAGTTAATGGTCATAACTTGATATTCATCATCAATATCAAGAGTTATAGGGGTATCTGAACCAGTTGCCAAAAACTCCTCATATTCCATACCATTAAGAGGTTTGTCATTGCTAATATCGCATATATTTACAAAAGTTTTTACATTAGGGAACTCATTAATAACAGGGGTGACTACACCAGCAAATTCATTATCAACGAAAACAGCCTTAGCATCTGAGTGGTCAAGAATATAGGCTATTTCACCAGATGAGAGACGTATATTTATGCTGACTAAAGCAGCCCCAATCATTGGAACAGCGTAGTGGGCTTCAAGCATTGGGGGGATATTGGGGCAGATAAAGGCTACTTTATCACCTTTACCGATACCTATTTTTTTCAACGCACTTGCAAGACGGTTTACCCTTTTATAGAAGTCGGTGTAGCTATAGCGTTTTTCACCATAAATAACGGCTGTTTTGTCATCATATACAGAAGCTGAACGACTTATAAAGTTTACTGGCGTAAGAATATCGAAATATACATTTTGTTGAGCCATTTAAGATTCTCCTTTTGTAACTTAATTTTATAATACTATATTTAAGATTTAAGGATTAAGAGAGTTAGAAGAAGTGTGTGTGAGACAATTTGTATTCACCCCTTCCTAAGATTAAGATGTAGAAAGGGTGTGATTGGATTTGTTTTAGAATAAGAATTAGGCAGTTTGCACTTTTGCGTCAGCTTCACGACCCAAATCAGTGGTCGCTTTTTGGCGTAGCTTATACTTTTGAATTTTACCGCTTGCCGTTGTTGGATATTCATTTACAAAAAAGAAGAATGCTGGAATTTTATGAAAAGCAATTTTATCTTTACAAAATGCTTTCATATCCTCTTGTGTAATTTTTTCACCATCTTTAATTTGAATAAATGCAGCAACCTCTTCACCATATTTTATGCTTGGAACACCAACTACCTGCACATCTTTAATCTTAGGATTTGTATAGAGAAATTCTTCAATCTCACGAGGATATATATTTTCGCCACCTCTAATAATCATATCTTTGATTCGTCCAGTTATCTTGCAATAACCTTCCTTATCCATGATCGCAAGATCTCCTGTATGCAGCCATTTTTCAGAATCGATTGCCTTAGCAGTCCCTTCTGGGTTTTTGTAGTAACCCTTCATTACATGATAGCCTCTTGTGCAAAGCTCACCTTGTATTCCAGGTTCAACTTCCTCATTAGTTCCAGGCTCTACAATTTTAACCTCAACATTTGGAAGTGCGCGACCAATAGTGCTTACGCGCCGCTCAAGAGAGTCTGTAGTTCGTGTCATTGTTATTCCAGGAGAAGCCTCAGTTTGACCATAAGTTATGCACATTTCCTTTGCACCCATAACTCCAACAACTTGCTTCATAACCTCAATTGGACATGGAGAGCCAGCCATAATACCTGTGCGAAGAGTTGATGTATCATATTGCTTCTTTTTCATTGCTTCAAGTTCAGCAATAAACATGGTTGGAACCCCATGAAGAGCTGTGCATTTAGAAATCTCTACGGTCTCAAGAACAGCATCAGGAGTAAAAGCCACAACAGGAGCCATTGCTGCTGCTGATACGACACAGGTTAAAGTACCAAGAACGCACCCAAAACAGTGGAAAAATGGGACAGGAATACACATAGTATCAATTGAAGAGAGCTGCATACACTCTCCAAGGCTTTTGGCGTTTCCAATAAGGTTTGTATGTGTGAGCATAACCCCTTTGGGAAATCCAGTTGTTCCAGAGGTGTATTGCATGTTTATTACATCATAAGGATCAAGGCTGTTTTGTCTATCTAAAAGAACTTCATCTGGTATTGATTTGCCCATCTCAATTATATCGTTCCAATGGAACATTCCTGGCTGATTACCTTCACCCATAAATATGATATTTTTAAGCATAGGCAGTTTTTCGCTATTTAATTTGCCGGGTTCAGAAGTTGCAAGCTCTGGACATACATCGTTAATCACTTCAATATATTCATTTGGAGTCCTAATACCACCTATCATAAGAAGAGTTGTGCTATCTGACTGTTTCATCAAATATTCAAGTTCAAAACTACGATAGTTTGTGTTTACAGTAACAAGAACAGCTCCCATTTTGGCACTACCATATTGAACAAGCACCCATTCAGGCACATTATTTGCCCATATTGCTATGTTTTCCCCTTTTTTTATTCCTAATGCGATTAAACCTTTAGCGACACTATTAGAAATATCTCTGAACTCTTTGTAATTATAATTTATTCCAAGATTGTGATATTCAAGAGCTTTATTTTCACCAAACTGTTGAGCAACTATATCAACTAATTGTCCTATAGTTGTCTTTCCCACTTCATACTTTGGTAACTGCATTGCACATTTCTCCTTGTCTTAATTTGATCTTGTTAAGTATTGCGAATAGCCCTTGTTTACAAGAAAAAGGGGTAGGGCAAGCAAGCCCTACCCAGTATTTGAATATCAATAGAGAACTGTAGTATAGATCACATATTTAATGCTTATGGACATAGAATGGCCATTTATGAAAGAACCACTCGTTCCAAAGTAGTGGGATAATCCACCAGAAGTTCCAAACAAGTGATTCACCATGTACAAATTTGTGATCCCAATGCGGATTGCCAAGTCCCCACTGACCCCAGCCAATATAATAGAAGAAAATATAGTTAATAACGCAAAGAATCATGACGCCAGCAGTTCTAAACCAAAAACCTGCCCATGAATCAACAGCCATTGGAACCATATCATCAAAATAGTGATGCCACGCAAGAAAAGGAATTAGAGTAAAACCAGCAACTTCTGCTGCATGATACCAAAGGAAACGGGTCTGTTCAGCAGCAGTCTTAGCAGCATCAACAGCACCAGCAGCATCTTTAACTTGAATGTGGTGAAAATTATCTCCTAACCATAATGGAGCAAGTTTGACGCAGATAATTGCCATTACATATCCGATTACAACTATACAGAAAAATGAAACAAGACCTTTAAGTGGCTGTGGCAATGTAATTGATGACCAAGGTTTCATTCTCCATACGTTTGCTGTCATAAAAAGAGCTACAATCATCCATTCCCACCATCCAAATACCCAATGGACATGGGAAATGCCTGAGATACCGTTCCACCATGGAAGTGCAAGACCAATCGAACTGCCAAATGCTTTGCCATAAATCATGCCCCAGAAAGGAACAATAAGAGCTGTGTAGAAGAAAAGTGTAATTAATGAACACCAGCCGATTTCAGCAAGTCCAGCCATTGGTTGTGCAAGATCGCTTGGGCGAACTGGCCATTTACCAAAAAGTATGGTTACAAAAGGATAGGTGAAAAATCCGATAAGAACAAAGCATACGACAGCTCTTTGTCCAAAAAGGCTTTTAGCATTAGCTTCAGCAAATTTTGTTGCAATATCTGGTGCTAAAGTCCCTGATGTTGCTAATGCATTCAAATTATCTTGACTTAAGAAATTGAAACCAAGTCCAAGAATTTTATAGAAAACAATGTGAATGACAAACCATGTGATAGCAAGGTTAGCAACAGTTAATATGATACCTTTTAAAGGTTGCCCCATATTTTGAAAAGGCCAGTCTCCGCAAAACATGTGTTGCCAAAGTCCTACAAGAATCATCATCGCAAGATACATTACAAATGGATATGGAAATGCTTTTACAATACCTCTTGGGTCGCTGAAAATATACCAAATTCCCCATGCAATCAAAGTAAAGCAAATAAGAGAGATGATTCCTGTAATGGGTTGTCCCCATCGTGGTTTAAGCTCGGTCATTAAAACCTCCATGTTATTATTATTGTTTTTTTAATTATTAAATTCCTTGTAGCCTCACCCCTAACCCCTCTCCAAGGAGAGGGGAATCTGATGCCCTCAAAATGGTGAGGCTAATATAAATAGCCCCTCCCCTTTGGGGAGGGTTGGGGTGGGGCGATTCTATTTTCCCCACTCAGCTTGTCTTAGCTCTATACGGCGAATTTTACCGCTTACGGTTTTGGGTAAAGCTGTAACAAAGTCAATCTTTCTTGGGTATTTATATGGGGCAGTAACCTTTTTAACATGTTCTTGAATCTCTTTTGCCAGCTCATCGCTTGGAGTGTAGCCAGGGGCAAGAATAACAAACGCTTTTACGATCTCTCCGCGTGTCTCATCAGGGCTTGATACAACTGCTGATTCTGCTACTGCTGGATGTTCAATAAGAGCACTTTCAACTTCAAAAGGTCCAATACGATAACCAGATGTGAGGATAACATCATCAGCACGACCTACAAACCAGAAATAGCCATCTTTATCAACATAAGCGCGATCGCCTGTCAGATACCAATCTCCTCTATAAACAGAGGCTGTTCTGCTTGGCTCTTTCCAATACTCTTTAAATAGACCAACGGGACGGTTTGGTTTTACACGAATCGCAATATCTCCTTCGGTATCAGGAGGTAAAATATTACCATTATCGTCAATAACATGAAGATCAATAGTTGGTGCTGGTTTTCCCATTGAACCAAATCTTGGTTCAATGCATGGGAAACTTCCGCATAATAGGACAGTCTCTGTTTGTCCATAGCCGTCGCGAATTGTACAGCCAGTAGCTTTTTTCCAAACTTCAATAATTTCAGGATTTAGAGGCTCGCCAGCACCAACGCAATGTCTAAGAGTTGGGAATTTATAAATTGAGAGGTCTTGAAGAACCAACATTCTGTAAATAGTTGGGGCGCCGCACATTGTTGTAACAGGATATTTGGCAAGAAGCTCAAGGGTCTTTTTGGGGTCAAAACGATCTGTATGGTGGATAAATTGTGCAGCACCGCAATTCCAAGGTCCAAAAAAGCTGCTCCAAGCTGCTTTTGCCCAGCCAGTATCGCTGATGTTCCAATGCATATCCTGAGGTTGCAGGTCTAACCAAAATTTTCCTGTAATCTGGTGTCCAATTGGATATGATGCATGGGTGTGAAGAGCCATCTTTGGAAAGCCGGTTGTTCCTGATGTAAAATAGACTATACAGTGATCATCACTTTTTGTCTTTGCTGTTTCAAAATTGTCAGATGCTTTGGCAACTTCATCTGTGTAAAATAACCAACCATCTCTTGGCTCTGTAATAACAATTTTTGTCTTAACTTGTGGACAGTTCTCTGCAACTGAGTCAAACCTTGAAGCAATATCATTATTGGTTATAATACAGACTGCTTCTGCTTTATTTGCTCTAAATTCAAGGTCTTTAGCTGTAAGCTGAGTTGTACCTGGAGAGTTCAAAGCACCCATTCTAATACACGCTGTAAAAGTTTCCCACCACTCTATATTTCTTGGCAAAATTACAAGTATGACATCTCCTTGTTTTACACCATTAGCTTTTAAAACATTGGCAAGTTTTTTTGAGGCATTGCTTATATCTGCAAAGGTCTTTTTTATCTCATTTCCAGCATCATCTACCCATAACATAGCAAGTTTATTTGGGTCTTTTGCCCACTTATCAATTACATCTCCTGAGAAATTAAAGTATTCAGGAACTTCCAATTTAAACTCTTTGTAGGTTGCATCGTAATCTGTCATGTTGTGTGTCTGACTCATTTTACCTCTCTCCTTTGTTTTTTTGCTGTTTTTTGTTTAACCTGCTTTGTTCTATTTAATATGCTTCTTGCTCTAAATTTGTTTATCATTTTTAGTATTGTTTGAGCCAAGAGTTGAAATTAAGCGTTGCTAAATGTGGAATCATCAACAGATTCAATCTCACCTGTTTTTTCAAAATGCACCGCACATCTGACCAACTCATTGGCGTTTTTTAATCCAAGTTTTTCCTTAATTCTCTCTCTGTATGTGCCAATTGTTTTGATGCTTAAAAAGAGCTTTATTGCGATCTCCTTTGATGTAAAACCTTTACCCACCATTTTAAAAACTTGAAGCTCTCTATCTGTAAGTCTATCCATTGGAGTTTTATCTTTTGTTCCAAAATTGTCTGCAATATTGGAGAGTATATGCTCTTTTAGATTGTCATTTAGATAGATTTTACCAGAGAGAACATGCTGAATCGCTGTAACAACAGACTCCATAGCCTCTTGTTTCATTATGTAGCCTTTAGCACCAGCATGAAGCGATCTTTGAGCATATAAATATTCATCGTGCATGGATAGAACCAATACTGGAATATCTTTGTTGCTCTTTTTGACATGACGCACAAGCTCGATGCCATCAGAATTTTTAAGGCTTATATCAGCAATAATAAGGTCTGGCTGCAGTATCTCCATCTCTTTGATAGCCTGATCAACATCAGTTGCAGTGCCGCAGGCAATAAGATCATCTTCTTGATTTATAAGCTCTGCAAGTCCAAGCCTGAAAATTGGGTGATCCTCTACCAACATTATTTTCTTTTTATCTGACATTAAACTTACATATTCCTTCTATATTTTCCGCCAGCTTCGTAAAGGGCATTGGTAATTTGACCAAGACTGCAAGATTTTACAGTCTCCATAAGCTCTTCAAAGAGATTTTTACCGCTAAGGGCGGTAGTCTTAAGTTTTTTCAATGCCTCTGGTGCTTCAGCCGCATGTTTTTCGTGGAATGTTCTAAGTCTTACAAGTTGATCGTCTTTCTCATCGTCAGATGCTCTTGCAAGCTCTAAATATGAAGTCATCGCATCGTAGTCAGCAGTTTCGTCTCTAAAAGTGTTGACACCGATAATTGGGAACTCTCCAGAGTGTTTAAGATGCTCATAATACATTGACTCTTCTTGAATTTTTCCTCTCTGATACCCTGTCTCCATTGCACCCATAACACCGCCGCGTTCTGTAATCCTATCAAATTCAATAAGAACGGCCTCTTCAACAAGGTCTGTGAGCTCTTCAACAATGAAGCTGCCTTGATTCATATTCTCATTTTTTACAAGACCCCACTCACGGTTAATTATAAGCTGGATAGCAAGGGCACGTCTTACAGATTCTGTGCTTGGAGTTGTAATTGCTTCATCAAATGCATTTGTGTGAAGACTGTTGCAATTATCGTAGATTGCACAAAGTGCCTGTAAAGTTGTCCTTATATCATTAAACTGAATCTCTTGGCTGTGAAGAGATCTTCCAGATGTCTGAATATGGTATTTAAGTTTTCGCGATGAGTCAGAGGCACGATATTTCTCTTTCATGGCAATTGACCAGATTCGCCGTGCTACCCTTCCAATAACGGTATATTCTGGGTCCATTCCGTTTGAGAAAAAATAGGATAAATTAGGAGCAAAATAGTTTATATCCATGCCGCGTGAAAGATAATATTCTACATAAGTGAAACCATTTGAAAGCGTTAGAGCAAGCTGAGTAATTGGGTTAGCTCCAGCCTCTGCTATGTGGTAACCAGAAATTGAGACTGAATAGAAGTTTCTTACATTGTGCTTTATAAAATATTCTTGAATATCGCCCATCATCTTTAATGCAAAGTCAATTGAGAATATGCAGGTATTTTGACCCTGATCCTCTTTTAAAATATCAGCTTGAACCGTTCCTCTAACATTTGATAAAACCATTGCCTTTATTTTAGCTGCCTCTTCGTCTGATGGAAGACGACCTTTATCTTCTCTGAATTTTTGAAGCTGCTGATCTATTGCTGTATTCAGAAACATCGCAAGCATCATTGGAGCTGGACCGTTTATGGTCATTGAGACCGAAGTTGTAGGAGAACAGAGATCAAAACCGTCGTAGAGCTGTTTTACATCATCAAGAGTGCAGATACTTACCCCAGAAGTACCTATTTTACCATAAATATCAGGACGTTCTGCTGGATCCCAACCATAAAGTGTTACAGAGTCAAATGCTGTTGATAGACGTTTTGCCTCATAGTTGCCTGATAAAAGTTTAAATCTTTTATTAGTCCTTGAAGGTCCGCCTTCTCCTGCAAACATTCTTGTTGGGTCTTCGCCAGTCCTTTTCATTGGAAATACGCCGGCAGTGTAAGGAAATAATCCTGGCAGATTCTCTTTTCTCATCCAAGTGTATATATCTCCTGGATCGTTAAATTTTGGAAGCGAAATTTTGGGGATTTTTGTGTGCGATAGAGATTTTGTATATAGAGGAACTCTTATTTCTCGACCTCTGACACTATAAACATACTCATCACCAGAATAGGCTTGTTTTATGCTAACCCAGCTTTCAACAATCTCTTTTGTTTC
>JADFXA010000070.1 GCA_015233755.1 Desulfamplus sp.
TTTTTACTTCTGCCTTTTAAGCATTAAGATCGTCAGGGTAAGATTAAACTTTAGAAAAATAATTTTTATTTTTTATTTTATTATTATTTGTTAATGATTTCATATTGTTGTCTTTTATTTTATTATCCTGAAATTGTTCTAATCAAAAAGTGCATTAACAAACATTTCAGGATCAAAATCTTGAAGATCGTCAATACCCTCTCCAACTCCAATGTATTTAAGAGGGATATTCATGCTATTTGCCACTGCAACCACAATACCTCCCTTTGCTGTTCCATCAAGTTTAGTTAAGGCAAGAGAAGTAATCTCTACAGCTTCGTTAAACAACTTTGCTTGAGATAGTGCATTTTGACCAGTTGTAGCATCTAAAACCATAAGGACTTCATGAGGGGCACCGATTAATCTTTTTGAGATTGACCTCTTGATCTTTTTTAACTCTTCCATCAAGTTCTTTTGAGTGTGAAGTCTTCCAGCAGTATCAATAAGCAAAATATCAATCCCTCTTGCAATAGAAGCCTCAACCCCATCAAATGCAACTGCCGCAGGATCAGCACCGGCCTTATGTTTCACAATGCCGACACCTGCGCGATCTGCCCATATTTCAAGCTGCTCAATTGCGGCTGCTCTAAAGGTATCTGCAGCGGCAATAAGAACTTTTTTACCTTCTGATGAATATTTGAGTGCCAATTTACCAAGAGTTGTTGTCTTGCCTGTTCCATTTACTCCAACAACCATGATAACAAAAGGTTTAATAAATGGTATTGATTTTGGTTTTAAGTCATTATCTGAAGTTAGATTTGAAAATGGTGAGATTTGAGATTGTGATAAAGATTCCTTTGAATGTGCCTTTGGGAACATCGATTTAATCTCTTCTTTGAAGAGAGACTTTAACTCATCAGCAGAAGAGAGATTACCCGATTTTTTTCTAACTCTATCCATAATTTCCATAGTAATATCAATACCAATATCTGACATTACAAGAATCTCCTCAAGCTCTTCAAGGAGTGCGGCATCTATCTTTCGCTCCCTTGAGAAAAGCTCATCAACATCAGTTAAAAGAATATCTTTTGTTTTGCTAAGACCTTTTTTCAGTTTACCTAATATATCCATTTTAAACGATGGTCTCCTTTTTTGATTTTTTTTAGCAAACATTTGCAGCAATTATAAATATTTTAGCCGAGCGATAAATCGCACGGCTAAAATGTAAGATAATCCACTAAAGTGGGCTATTATCATAGTCAGCTCTAGCTGACTTTTTTTATGTGAACTCTTAAATTTTTTTCAGAATTGTAAAAAGTTTAAGAGTTCACCCTCAATTAAAGCGTTTCTGGTCTAACAACTGGATTCTCTTTAAGATACTCTAATCTGTTGAGTCCATTGATATAAGCCAATGCACTTGCAGTAAGAATATCAGGGTCAGCACCTTTTCCAAGTGCAACAATTCCATCTTCATTTAGACGAACAGTAACCTCACCTTGAGCGTCAGTACCTTCTGTCAACGCACTTATTGAAAAACGAAGTAGTTGAGATTTTGTATCAGTCAACTCTGAAATCACCCTGTAAACAGCATCAATTGGACCATTACCCTCTACCGATCCTTTAACTAAACGGTTATTGATCTTAAGATGAACAGTTGCGGTTGGATAAACCGATGTTCCACTGGTTACATGAAGATACTCTAAACAGAAAACATCAGCACTTCTTAAAACGCCTTCATTGATAAGTGCCTCAACATCTTCATCCAATATACTCTTTTTGCGGTCTGCAAGGTGTTTAAATTTATCAAAAACTAAATTCAGCTCTTCGTCAGAAAGATTATATCCCATACCAGCAATATGTGTATAAAGTGCATGTCTGCCTGAATGTTTACCAAGCACCATATTGTTTTTGCTAAGACCAATTGTCTCTGGTTTCATAATTTCGTAGGTCATTGGATTTTTTAAAACACCGTCTTGATGAATACCAGCTTCATGTGCAAAGGCATTGGCTCCCACGATTGCACGGTTTGGCTGAACTATGATACCTGTAATCATGCTTACAAGGCGGCTTGTTGGATAGATTCTTGTAGTGTCAATTGATGTTATGTGTGAAAAAAAATTGGGTCTGGTGTTAAGAGACATAACAACCTCTTCAAGTGATGTGTTGCCAGCTCTCTCACCAATACCATTTATTGTAACCTCTGCCTGTCTTGCCCCAGCCTTTATTGCTGCAAGTGTATTTGCAGTTGCAAGACCTAAATCGTTGTGGCAGTGGACACTCAATATTGCTTTGTCAATGTTTGGAGTATTTTTCATAACATAGCTTACAAGTTCAGAAAACTCCTCTGGCACAGCATAACCAACTGTGTCAGGCAGGTTTACCGTCTTTGCACCTGCCTCAATTGCTGCACCAAACACCTTGCAAAGAAAGTCTCTATCACTTCTTGAACCATCTTCTGCTGAAAATTCAACATCATCACAAAGGGAAGAAGCATATTTAACCGCTTTTACTGCATTTTCAAGCACCTCTTCATGGGACATTTTAAGTTTATATTTTAAGTGAATATCAGATGTTGCTATAAATGTGTGAATTCGAGGGTGTGCCGCATTTTTAACAGCTTCCCACGCTCTTGTTATGTCAGCTTGAGATGCCCTTGCAAGTGCTGCAACTTTTGCAGTTTTAAGGTGTTTTGCAACCAACTGTACAGCTTTAAAATCACCTTCTGATGCTGCTGGAAATCCAGCTTCAATAACATTTACTCCAAGCTTTTCAAGCTGAGTTGCTATTCTCAACTTTTCAGCTTCGTTCATGCTTGCACCTGGAGATTGCTCTCCATCTCTCAATGTTGTATCAAAAATTATAATTTTATCTTTTTCTGAATTCATTATTTTCCTCAATAAATTTAGTATTTGAAAATTTTATTTATGCTGCTTCCTGCTCTTTTTGCATAGAGAGCTTATACTGGAAACTGTCAGAAAGTGCCTGCCAGCTTGCCTCAATAATATCTTCTGAAACGCCAATTGTGCTAAAGATGTTATTTTCATCTCTTGAAGAGATAATAACGCGAACTTTAGCATCAGTGCCGTCACTTCCTTCAATAACACGAACCTTAAAGTCAACAAGATGCATCTCATCAAGGTTTGGAAATATATTTGTAAGAGCCTTTCTTAACGCATTATCCAAAGCACTTACAGGACCATCACCTTCTGCTGCTGTGATCTCAACAGTATCGCCCACCTTTATTTTAATCATGGCATAAGCTGAACATGGTCTCTCTTTATCTTTTTCCACAGTAACTCTAAATGATTCAAGATCAAAATGGGGTTGGTACTGTCCAGTAAGCTTTTCCATTATTATTTTAAGAGAGCCTTCTGCAACATCAAACTGATAACCGTCATCTTCAAGGTCTTTAATTGAGGTTACAATGCTTTTAGTATGTTTACCATCTTCTCCAAGATCAATTCCCATCTCTTTTGCTTTATATTCAATGTTGCTGCCTCCAGATTGCTCAGATACAAGAACACGTCTTTTAGTTCCAACAAGTTCTGGATTTATATGCTCATACGCTTCTGATGCCTTCATAACAGCACTAACATGAATTCCACCTTTATGGGCAAAAGCACTATGTCCAACAAAAGGCCTGCTATTAAGAGGTGTCATGTTTGCGGTCTCACTCACAAAACGGGATAGTTTTTTTAGTTTCTTGAGATTATCCAAAGATATGCAGTCATTATTTAATTTCAGCTTCAAAATAGGAATAATAGAGGTTAGATCAGCGTTTCCACACCTTTCACCATAACCATTTACCGTCCCTTGCACCATTGCTGCACCACACCGAACTGCTGAAATTGTATTTGCAACTGCCATTCCACAATCATTGTGTGCATGTATGCCAAATGTTATACCATCATCACATGAATTTGACTCATGCATATCTAAATTTGGCTTAGAAGCATCTTGGGTTAAACTAAATTCCTTAGAATAGAACTGGGTAATTTTATTAATGGTATCTGCTGTAATGAGTTCAATATCATGTGGAAGTGTTCCGCCGTTAGTATCACAAAGCACAAGAGTTTTGCAGCCGCCTCTAATCGCAGCTTTCAGAGTTTCCAGAGCATAATCGCTATTATTGATATAACCATCATAATAATGTTCAGCATCATAGAACACAGTAAGACCTTTAGAAAGCAACCACTCAACGCTCTCTTTTATCATTGCAAGGTTCTCTTCTAAGGAGTTTTCCATTATTTTAACATGCAGATCCCAAGATTTTCCAAATATTGCTGCAACAGTTGCCCCTGATGCAACAAGAGCATTTAGGTTTTTATCATCAGCTGCACAAATATTAGGGCGCCTTGTTGAGCCAAATGCAGTAATTACGCTGTTTTTAAATTTAGTCTCTTTTGCTAATTCAAAGAAACGCATTGCATTGGGGTTAGAGTTAGGCCAGCCACCTTCTATATAGTGAATTCCCATATCATCAAGACGTTTTGCCACCTTTATCTTATCTTCAGGTGAAAAACAGATATTTTCCCCCTGCATACCGTCTCTTAGAGTTGTGTCGTATAAAATTGCTTTTTTCATGTTTTCACAGCTTCTTATTAAGATTACATATTTATATTTTGTTAGATTTTAACAAATCAGTACAACTATTTACTTTTCTTCTTGTCTCTTGGAAGAGCTATCAATCCTGTTCTGGCGGTTTCAATAATCCCCATTGGGCGCAATAAATCTATAAAAGCCTCAATTTTTCCATCATCACCTGACATCTCAATTGTGTAATGTTCAGGCCCAACATCAACGACTCTGCATCTAAAAATATCTACAATTCTAAGAATTTCTGCTCTTTGTTCAGGTTTTGCGTTTACTTTTATAAGCATAAGTTCACGCTGGACATATTTTTTATCAGTAAGGTCATTTACCGTAATGACATTAATGAGTTTATGAAGCTGTTTTGTAATCTGCTCAATAATATGGTCATCACCAACAGTTACCATAGTAATTCTTGATAAAAAGCTGTTTTCAGCAGTTTGAGCCACGCTTAAACTTTCAATGTTGTATCCTCTACCACTAAAAAGCCCTGCAATTCTTGAGAGAACTCCCGGCTCATTATCAACTAAAATAGAGAGTATATGTTTTTGATTACTCATTTTTTTTGATTCCTTTTTTATAGCCTAATTTTCTGAATCACGGATTGCCATGATTAAATTAGATTTACACCAGCAACATCTCTGTAATTGCAACGCCAGCAGGCACCATTGGATAAACACACTCTTCACGCTCAACAATAAACTCCATGATTACAGTCCCTTCACAGGCAAGACCTTTTTTAAGAACCTCCTCAACTTCATTAACTTTATCTGTTCTCATACCAATAGCACCATAAGCCTCAGCTAATTTAACAAAATCAGGTGCTCTTTCCATATTGGTGTAAGAGTAGCGTTTATCATAGAAAAGTTCTTGCCACTGTCTAACCATTCCAAGATAACGGTTGTTTAAAATCACAATTTTAACTGGAAGGTTTGATTCAATAGCAGTCATAAGCTCTTGGCTGTTCATCTGAATACTTCCGTCTCCAGCAACACAGACAACTAATTTATCAGGGCAGGCAGCCTTAGCTCCAATTGCTGCTGGCAGACCAAATCCCATAACCCCAAGACCACCAGATGTTATAAAGTGGTTAGGCTTATCAAAAAGATAATATTGGGCTGTCCACATCTGATTTTGTCCAACTTCTGTGGTGATAATTGTGTTTTTATCTGTGAGTTTATGGAGTCTATCAATTACATATTGAGGTTTTATAACGTCATCTTTTTGTTCATAACGTTGCGGAGATGTGGCTCTCCATTGGGCAATCTGATCTAACCACGCCTGACGCTCTTCTGGATTTCCGCATACATCAGCAGGATTTTCACTCTCAAGCATTGAGTTTAAAAGCTCTAAGGTGTTTTTGCAGTCCCCTACAATTGGACAGTTAGCTTCAACGTTTTTGTGAATAGATGTTGGGTCAATGTCAATCTGAACAATTTTTGCCTCAGATGCAAATTTGTCTTTTCTACCAGTAACTCTGTCATCAAACCGAACACCTACAGCAATCAAAAGATCACAGTTCCCAATTGACATATTTGCACGATATGTTCCGTGCATACCAAGCATTCCAAGCCATAAAGGGTCAGAACCCGGAAAAGTTCCAAGCCCCATAAGTGAAGCTGTAACTGGGCTATTCATCATCTTTGCAAGTTTGACAAGTTCACCAGATGCCTTTGAAAGCACAACTCCCCCGCCAGAAAATATAACAGGACGCTTTGCCTCTTTTATTAACTCAACAACTCTTGAAAGCTGCTTCATATTTGGATTGTAGGTTGGTTTGTATGATCTAAGATCAATATCACCCGGCTCTTCAAATTCTGTCATTGCACCCATAACATCTTTGGGCAAATCAACAAGAACGGGACCAGGCCTTCCGCTTCTTGCTATATGAAAAGCCTCTTTAATTGTTCTTGCAAGTTTTGTTATATCTTTTACAAGATAGTTATGTTTTGTACATGGTCTTGTAATCCCAACAATATCAACTTCTTGAAAAGCATCATTGCCAATAAGTGCAGTTGGCACCTGCCCTGTAAAAACTACAATTGGAATTGAGTCCATATAAGCAGAAGCTATACCTGTAACAGTGTTTGTAGCTCCCGGCCCTGAAGTAACCAACGCTACACCAACCGTCCCTTTTGCCCTTGAATATGCGTCAGCAGCGTGAACAGCTCCTTGTTCATGCCTAACAAGTATATGTCGAAGGTCTGGGGTCTTATCAAGAGCATCATAAATATCAATTACTGCTCCGCCCGGATAACCAAATATTGTATCAACACCTTCCTCTTTTATCATCTTTATAAGGATTTGCGCCCCTTTGAGTTTCATCTTTATTTTATCCTCCTTATCTTGCTTATCTTAAATCAGGCAAACACCGCCCCATTTCCTGCTGATGTAACCTGTTTTGCGTATCTTGCCATGTATCCAGTTTTAATTTTAGGTTCTGGGCGTTTCCAATTTGATAATCTTTTATTTATCTCTTCATTTGGAACCAAAAGCTCAATTGATTTTGCTGGAATATCTATTCTTATCTGATCTCCCTCTTCTACTGCTGCAAGAACGCTTCCTTGCATTGCTTCTGGTGAAATATGACCAATTGACGCACCTTTTGTTCCACCTGAGAATCTGCCATCAGTAATTAAGGCAACATCTCCATCAAGCCCCATGCCAGCAATTGCTGAAGTTGGTGTAAGCATCTCTCTCATTCCAGGACCTCCTGCTGGTCCTTCGTATCTAATTACAATAACATCGCCTTTTTTAATGCTATTTGACATTATTGCCTCAGTTGCTGCCTCTTCTGAATCAAATACTCTTGCAGGTCCCTGATGACAGAGCATCTCTTTTTTCACAGCAGACTGCTTTACAACACACCCTTCAGTTGCAATATTTCCAAAAAGAACAGCAAGCCCACCCTCTTTATGATATGGATCACTTATTGGTCTGATAACATTTGAATTTTTAACTCTTGCGTTTTTTATATTCTCTGCAACTGTTTTGCTTGTGGATGTGATACACGAACCATCAATTATAGATTCTCCATCTTTATTTTGATCAAAGAGTGTTTTAAGAACTGCCTGTATTCCACCTGCATAATATAAATCAAGTAGGTGATCCTTGCCGCCTGGACTTAAAGAGCAGATATGTGGGATTTTTGAACTCATCTCATTTATAAGCTCAAGCGGGATATTAAGACCAGATTCGTGTGCTATAGCTTTAAGATGAAGAACTGTGTTTGTAGAGCATCCAAGTGCCATATCAACTGCAAGTGCATTTCTAAATGCACTTGCAGTCATAATTTGACGGGGAGTTATGTTATTTTTTAAAAGCTCCATAATTACCATTCCAGCCTCTTTTCCCAAACGGATTCGCTCAGAAAATGGTGCTGGTATTGTGCCGTTTCCTGGCAACCCCATACCAATTGCTTCAGTTAAGCAATTCATGGAATTAGCTGTAAACATTCCAGCACATGAGCCGCAAGTTGGACATGCTGCATTTTCAATCAACTCCATCTCTTCTTCGCTCATTTTGCCGCTTTTGACAGCACCTACAGCCTCAAACACAGATATAAGATCAATTTTTCCTGACTGCTCCTCTATAGGGTTTCTACCAGGAAGCATTGGGCCTCCACTTATACAAATTGCTGGAATATTTAAGCGCGCTGCAGCCATAAGCATCCCCGGAACAATCTTATCGCAATTTGGAACTAATACAATTGCATCAAACGGGTGTGCCATAGCAGAAACTTCAATTGAATCTGCAATAAGCTCCCTGCTTGCAAGTGAGTAGTGCATACCAGCATGATTCATGGCAATGCCATCACATACACCAATTGTTGAAAACTCCATTGGAGTTCCTCCAGCAATTCTAATTCCAGCTTTTACTGCCGCAACAATTTGGTTTAAGTGGATATGTCCCGGAATTAACTCATTAGCTGAATTTGCAATCCCTATTAGTGGGCGTCTGATCTCTTCGTCAGTAAAGCCAACTGCCTTCATAAGGCTTCTGTGCGGTGCTCTTGCAAGACCCTTTTTTGCAATGTCGCTTCTCATCTTTCCTCTCTTTTAGTAATTTATATGATTAAATATCATCTATCTCTAAATTTATATTATCTAACTCTAAATTATATGAAATTGTAGCTAATCGTATTTATATTTTCAGATTCAAAACAAAAAAGCCGTTATCAGCTTTTGAGGGCTGATAACGGCTTTTTAAGAATCCTATTCTAATTATGCCAATGTCAGCCCTTTCTTCTGAGGGCGATAATAATCACCTCCACAAGGAGAAGAGATAGAATGACATTGACGATAATTATATTTTGCATCTAATTTACTGTTTATCTCTATTAATTATAAATAGTTATATTTTGATTTGTTAAACAATATATGGCTAAAATAAAAAACAATGACAAAATAACTATATGAACAAC
>JADFXA010000071.1 GCA_015233755.1 Desulfamplus sp.
AACTCTGATCTTGTTCTTATATACCTACTTGAAGAGCATTATGGCTTAACAAAAAACGGTGAAATGCGTCTTCAGGGTGTAAAAACAAGTTCTAAAATACCGCTATTTACCAAACCTCCAAAATCACTCCTAAATATTGGCGAATGTCTCTGTGGTATTGCAGCACAAGAGATTAATCCTATTTTTTCACTAGATATTCACAAAGATCAAAGATGCAAGCATAATGAGTGTAAAATGGCTGGTATCCACTCATATACATCTCTTCCTCTTATCAGCAGAGAAAAGCGGATAGGGGTTGTTGGAATTGGATTATGCCATGAATGGGATTTTTCGGTTCAATCAAACTTTCTGCAATCTCTTGCATCTATCATTGCCGTATCAATTGATAATATAATGCTTCAGCAACAGTTAGTAATACATGCACAGCAGTTAATGAACCAAGCTGTGGATCAAGCAGAACAGTTGGAAAAACATACAGAAGAGTTAGAAACGATAGTAGCTCAACGAACGGTCGAGTTGAAGAAATTTTTTAATGCTGTGGAGTCATCTCCAACATCAATAGTAATTACTGATATTTACGGTAATATTGAGTATGCCAATCCCTTTTTTACACAACTGACGGGCTATACTCCTGAAGAGGCAAAAGGTCAAAACCCAAGAATCCTTAAATCAGGAGTCCACACAAAGGAGTTTTATGATCAGATGTGGAAAACTTTGCTTGCTGGTAATATTTGGAGAGGAGAAATTTGTAATCGAAAGAAAAATGGTGAGTTATATTGGGAACATGCGGCTATCTCTCCTTTATTTGAAGATAGAAATTTGAATAAAGATTTTACAAGCTCTAATCAATTTCAAGATGGCAACTTAAATCAACTTCAAGATGGAAATCTAAAGCCAGATGGCAATGCAAGCAAAGATGAAAATATATATAAAGGTTGTTTGGGAAATATCGTTAGTTTTGTTGCCGTTAAAGAAGATATTACTGCAAAGAAAATTGCAGAAAAAGCTCTTCAAGATTCTGAACAAAGATATAAGGCAATATTTGATTGGAGTCAGGATGGTATTATTATAGCAGATCAACAAACTAAGAAATTTTTATTTTGTAATAGTGCTGCTTCAACTATGTTAGGATATGAAAAAGATGAGCTTGTCGGCAAAAGTGTTTTTGATATTAATCCACCAGCCGCACTTCCATCTGTTTTAGGCAGTTTTGAAGACCAAGCCAAAGGTGAGATAACCTATGCTGTAGAGCTGCCATGTATTAAAAAAGATGGGACTATTTTTTATTGTGATGTGAATGCAACATCCGTTAGTATTGACGGTAAAGCTTGCTCAATGGGATTTTTTAGAGATGTTACAGAGAGAAAACAAGCTCAAGAGATTAGAGAAGATGTTGAGCGCATTATGCGTCATGATCTCAAATCTCCTCTTAATGCTATTATTGGGTTTCCTAAAGTTATGATGGAGAATCATAATCTTACTGATTTACAAAGAAAGTATCTCAAATTAATTATGAATGCGGGTCAAAATATGCTTGATTTGATAAATCTATCTTTGACCATTTATCAGATTGAGACGGGTAAATATAAGTATTTAAGAACTCAATTTAACCTTCTTAGTGTCATAAAACAGTGTATATCTGACAACGTATCTTTATGCAGCAACAAAGATGTTAAAATTAAACTTTTGATTAATAGGCATCCTGAAAGCGTTGAGAGTTATTTTACCAATAATAACGATAAAGACAATTTGGGTTTGAACGATAATCATTCGATTAGTTATGGTATTATAGAGCTTGAAAAGATGCTGTTCAATGGAGATAGATTACTTGCATTCTCAGTATTCTCAAACATTATTATCAATGCGGTTGAGGCATCTCCAATTAATGAGACAGTTAATATTATTATTGAATACAGCAATAGTTTAGCTACAATTATGGTTCATAATAAAGGAGTTGTGCCTCTAAATATTCGTGAACGTTTCTTTGACAAATATGTTACAAGTGGTAAGCCAAAAGGAACTGGTCTTGGAACCTATAGTGCAAAACTATTGTCGAAAATTCAAGGGTGGGATATTGATATGAAGACATCTGAGGAAGATGGAACTTCTCTTATTGTTACTATCTTTTGATGTGATATGCGATTTAGCTCAAATTATTTTTGTATTAAAATTCCTGCACAAGAATGAGAACAAGAAGATTTGCCAATTTTCGAAAAGTTGGCAAATCCTTTAAATAGCTTTTTTTCATAGCTCTAACCCATCTTTTCTCTGAAACACCTGCTCCTGATTTTTTTTCAATTTTCTGTTTTTCTGAAGATATAGTTGACCTAAAGCATCTTTCCAACGCTGATTTTTCTTAATGGTATTATCAATAGCACTTAGAATATCTTTTTTATCAAACGGCTTTACCACAAAATCGTTTGCACCAGCCTCATAAGCCTCAAGAAGATTTCTTGTATCCTCTGTTGAAGAGACCATAATCACTTGGACATAAGGGTATTTTGTTTTGATTTGGCGCAAAAATTCAACTCCTCCCATCCCTGGCATGTGAATATCTGTCAAAACAATTAAATCATAACCTTCAGGGAAATTGTCCAATGCCTCTTCTGCACAAGATGCAATAATTAACTCCCATCCTTTTAAAATATCTTTCATAACAGCATGTGTCATTAAATCGTCATCTACAAAAAGAATCTTCATCGGTTATCCTTAAATTTAACATTTTTATTTCAATTAGCTGCTTTACCAACTTCTTTAGCTTAAGTATTACTTCAGGGTTGCTATCTGTTTTGAGCATAGTGTAGTTTTTAGTTTACAGTTTTAGAACAAAAAGATAAAAAAATAGACCATAAGAGTTTGCCTTTGCATTTAGAATAAGTTTGCGTTTTATGTCAAGAATAGAAACAAGATATAGAGGAGATAGGTTATGTCAGGGGTTGCTGAAAATTTGAAAATTCTTCTGGTAGAAGATGACAGAACCATGCGGCAGATTGAGATTCATGTTCTTAAAAAAATTGGATATACAGACGTTATACAAGCTGCAAATGGCGATGAAGCTATCCAGATACTTCAGCAGGAACAGGATATAAATATTATTATCAGCGACTGGAATATGCCCAAAAAAGGAGGTCTTGAGCTTCTAAAATGGGTGCGTGCAGATAAAAAACTAAATAGCATTCCATTTATAATGGCAACTGGCCAGGCAGATAAAAAACATGAAAAACAGGCTGTTGATGCTGGAGTTACAGGATTTCTTGTAAAACCATTTGCTGATGATGAGCTAAAGTTGGCCATTAGAAAGGCGTTTGGAATAGATACAGAAGAGTTCAAATGGGTTGAATCCCTTTCAAGAATGACGCCATCAGGAAAGTTGAGGCTCAAAATTGCCCATATCCAGATTACCGACCATTTAGTATTAGGGGTATTAAAACATCTTCTTGATAAAGGCGAGCTTAAAGCAAACCACTTTGAATTAGAAACTATCTGTATGTCAGGATGGAATCCTGTGGCAAAATCTCTTGAAAATGGCATTATCGATGGTGCTTGTATTCTTGCCCCGCTTGCAATGGATCTCTACAGCGTTGGTACTCCTATCAAACTTGTTCTTTTGAGCCATAAAAATGGCAGTATTGCTGTCCGCACAAAAAATAAGAAGTATGATAAGCCATTTAAGGACTTTTTTGAACACGGCTCTTTTCTTATTCCCCATAAGATGTCTATTCATCATATGCTTTCCCACATTTTTCTAAAACAGATAGGCCTTAATCCATCAATGCAAAAGGGGAGTGTCTATGATGTTGAATTTGAGGTTGCCCCTCCTATCAATATGCCAGAGTTTCTTAAAACTAATACGAATCATAGTGGATTTATGGTTGCTGAACCAATTGGCTCTTTAGCTGTTGAATCAAATATTGCATCGTATCAGTTTTTATCTGGTGAAATTTGGGAAAACCATCCTTGCTGTGCAGTTGTGATGCAAAAAGAGTTTATAGATAACTACACTGACGCAATGTTTGAGTTTACTCGTCTCTTAGTAAAAGCTGGTAAATTTATCGCAACCCACCTTGATGATGCGGCAAAGATAGCTGTAGAATTTCTTGATCCTGATAGAACAATTGGATTGACAGTTCCAATATTGAAAAAAGTTCTTACAGACCCAAATGGCATAACAACTGACGATCTATATCCAGTGGTTGCAGACCTTGATACCATGCAGCAATATATGGTCAAAGAGATGGGGATTGGGAATGCTATAAATATTGATGAATTTGTCGATTTAAGGTTTGCTGATAACTCTTGTGATATGGGACTTGCAGATTTTAGACCCTCTTTTCTTCATTCTTCTAAAGAAGAGATACTCACTATTTTAAATAAAAATTTCCAAGATAACGATAAAACTGATGATTTTGTTGATAATGTAGTCGAGCATGTTGATTCAATGTCCAATAATCTAAATCAAGAACATATTGAGCCAATGACCAATAATATAAAACAGTTAGATAATGGCTATGGCTCATCTTTAGATAGAAACCCAGTAGAACAAAATCTAATTCAAAACAGCAATATAAAAGAAGAGTTAAACTCTGCACAAGAGGGCAAATATCTTACCTTTTTTTTAGATAGAGAAGAATACGGGATAACTATAAGAAATATAAGAGAAATAATTGGTATGATGGCAATTACCCACGTCCCAAGAACACCAAGTTATGTTAAAGGGGTTATAAACCTTAGAGGAAAGGTTATTCCTGTAATGGACATTCGTATCAAATTTGGTATGGAGTCTATTGAATATAATGATAGAACTTGTATTCTTGTTGTTGAAGTTCCATCAGGACGTGAAAATCATAATGTTCAGATAGGTGTTATAGTTGACTCTGTGTCGGAAGTTCTTAATGTTAGAAGCGATGATATTGAGGCAAATCCTAAATTTGGAGTATCCCTTGATACTGATGCGATTCTTGGCATGGCAAAAATAGGTGAGAGGGTAAGAATCCTGCTTGATATTGAAAAAGCTCTATCTGTTGAGATGTAAAATCTTAAGATTATTTAATTTATAAGTTACAATAAAAAAGAACAAACAATATGATTCCAGAAGAAATTATAAAAAAAATCAGGCGGATACACATTAAAGGAAGCCGAACTGTAAATAATATTATGGCAGGGCAGTATAAATCTGTATTTAGAGGCTCTGGTATTGAGTTTGAGGAAGTAAGAGAATATTCGCCCGGAGATGACGTGAAATCAATTGATTGGAAGGTTTCAGCCCGTCTTGGCAAGCCTTTCATAAAACTTTACAGAGAAGAGCGAGAAAGTATTGTGATGCTCTTAGTAGATATGAGCGGTTCTCTAAAATTTGGCACATTTTCAGGTATGAAACTTGAAAAAGCAGCAGAGGTTGCCTCAGTTATTGCATTTAGTGCGATCAAAAACAACGATAAAGTTGGGGCTATATTTTTTACAGATAAAGTTGAAAAATATATTCCACCCAAAAAAGGTTCGGGTCATATCTGGAGGTTAATTACTGAAATTTTCACATTTATTCCTGATGGTAAAGGTACAAACATTACAGCAGCGCTTGAATTCTTATCATCTGTCTCCAGAAAAAAAACATTCTCTTTTATGATTTCTGATTTTATTTGCCATGATCACACAAAAGCACTAAAAACCGCCCGTCAACGCCATGAACTTATCGGCGTTATAATATCTGATAAAGGTGAGTTTGAACTTCCATCTTCTGGTATTGTATCTATGACCTGTTTTGAAACTTATCAAAATATTTTGATAGATGCTGGAAATAAGGCTGTCAGAGAGCGTTATTTTAGGTTGCGTCAATTATACCATAAACAGATAATAGAGAGACTTAAATCTGCGAGGGTTGATTCTGTTGAGATTAGCACTGAACACTCTGTTGCAGATACGCTTATCCAATATTTTAGATATAGAGAGAAAAGAATGAGGTTGATGTAAAAGATGCAAAATAGTCAAGTTATTCAGGCAGCTCAAGCTTCTAACGCAATTCAAGGTATTGGGCAAGGAACTCAAGCTGCAACTGGAATTCAGCAGAATATGGGAGTTGGTTCTCAGGTGATTCAAGGAATGCAGGATATTCACGATATAAAGCCGCCTGTTAAAGTGGGTATTGACCCTTTAATTTTAAATATTATTATTGCCTTGATTGCGGTTCTATTGTGCTTGATTGCTGGATATTTTCTTTTTCGCTATATCAAAAAAAGACTAAGCCAGAAGAGAAAAGATACTGTTATGCTTCTTCCACCTCCTCTTCCAGCAGACCAAGCTGCTTTAAGAGAACTTGAATTAATAGCTGATTTAATGATGACCGAACCAAGACTTTACTATTTTAGACTTACAGCACTTGTGAAGATATTTATTGGCAAGGTTTTTAATATCAACGCGCCTGAAATGACAACTCAGGAGATAATTGCGGCGCTTAATAATCTTGCTGTTGAAAAAGTCATTAAAGATAATGACTTTCAAAATGTTACAGCAAAAAACTCAACAGATAATACTCTAAAATTTGGAATTGAAAGAACCATGATAGCACCTGCAAGAGAATTTTTTCTATCATCATCAATGGTAAAATATGCAGGAGTGATACCTAAAATTGAACAAATTAAATCTGATGAGAACTTTGTGAGAGCCTTTATTGATTCTGTAATTAATTCAGTAAATAATATTAACAGAGGTGAAAATTAAAAATGTTTCGTTTTGCATCTCCTTTGTTTTTAACTCTTATTTTGGTTATTCCAATAATATTTTTAATACATCGGAATAAAAAAAATAATAAATTTGATAGAGCATACAATCAATGTGCTTCTATCAATGTATCTTCAATCTCATTTTTAAATACTCAATCAAATGTTAAATCTAATCAAAATTCACTACAATCTACTTCCATTACCTTAACTCGACTCCTTCCGATCTTAAAATATACCGCACTTGCATTGATGATTATTGCCCTTGCTCGTCCTCAATGGGGAACTAAGAAGACAGACGTAACCACAGAAGGTATAAACATAATTCTTGCTTTGGATTTGTCTGAATCAATGGCAGCTCTTGATTTTTCAAGTAAAGGAAAAATTATTACTCGGCTTGATGCGGTTAAAGAGGTCGTAAGTGATTTTATAATGAAAAGAGAGGGTGATAGAATCGGTATGGTTGTATTTGGTTCTCAAGCATTTACGCAGCTGCCGCTGACTCGTGATTATAATACAATCTCATTTGTGCTTGAGAAGCTCAAAATCGGTGCTGCTGGGCCAAGCACAGCAATTGGTGACGCAGTTGGAATCTCTCTTAAACGTCTTGAAGATATTAAGAGCAAATCAAACATCATTATTTTGCTTACTGATGGCAGCAGTAACAGCGGTGAACTTGCTCCTGAAACAGCAGCATCAATTGCAGCAGAAAGAGGCGTTAAAATTTACACAATTGGAGTTGGAAAAGAGGGAAAAGCACCATTTCTAATCAATGATCCTGTTTTTGGCCAAAGATACGTTTATCAAAAAGTTGATATTGACCACGAAACTCTCAAAAAGATGGCTGACATGACCAAAGGCACTTTCTTTGCAGCAGAAGATGTCTCAACTCTTCAAAAGATATATCAGATGATTGACAATCTTGAAAAGACAAAAGTGGATGTCAAATCTTGGGCAGAATACAATGAACTATACCTATGGCTTTTAGTATCAGCTTTGATTTTGCTTGGGGTTTATACGGTTCTCTCAAATACAAGATTTATAAGAATACCCTAACTGCAAGGATATTGAGGCAACAGATGAAATTTTCAAATCCAAATATGTTCTATCTGATATGGATTGTGGTGATGCTGCTTGGGTTTGTGATATACGGCACACGCAAACGCTCAAGAGTGGTGAAGCAATTCATCTCTTCTCCTTTAATTGATACCATGATTAGTGGTTATAGTCCAAAACGTCATTGGATTAAGGGTATTTTGCTTACCCTTTCTCTATTTTTTCTTGTTCTATCTTTGACAGGTCCGCTTGTTGGATTCAGATGGGAAGAGGTTAAAGAGAAAGGCGTTGATATTATGATTGCATTGGATTGCTCAAGAAGTATGCTTGCAACAGATATAAAACCTACAAGATTAGAACAAGCTAAACGTGAAATCATTGATCTGCTTAACATGATGCACTCAGACAGGGCAGGTCTTGTTGCCTTTGCAGGCACATCAATTCTTCAATGCCCATTAACTCTCGACCATTCAGGATTCTCTATTTTTCTAAATGCCCTTAATCCTGATTATTTACCAATGGGCGGCACAGACATAAGCGGTGCAATTAAAACCGCAATGAATGGTTTTGAGGGTAATTCAGAGACAGAAAAGGCGATCATCTTAATTACAGATGGGGAAAATACTGTTTCTGATCCAGTAGAAGTTGCAACTGAAGCAGCAAAAAAAGGTATTAAAATTTTTTGCATTGGTGTTGGACAAGAAGAGGGTTCACCTATACCAGATGCAAATGGAGGTTTCAAAAAAGATGAGCAAGGTAAAATCATCATGTCAAAGGTTGATGATGAGGGTTTGCGTAAAATCGCAGCTGTTGGGAATGGGATTTATGTCAAATCGGTTGCTGGAGATATGGATTTAGATCAGATATACAACAACGAAATTCAGAAAAAAATGGAAAAGAAAACCCTTGAAAGCGGCAAAAAAAAAGTGTGGGAAAACAGATTTCAATGGATGCTTTTGCCAGCTATTTTGATGTTAATTGCCGAGATAGCTCTTTCTGAACGTAATGGCTCTTCTGATAATAAAAAATCTAATAGTGGTATTATAACTGGAATATTTATCTTATTCTCAACGCTTCTGATAAATATGTTTTTTATTAAAACCCCTGTATATGCAAGCAGTTCTGAGAGTGTGAAAAAAGGTATTGAAGCATACGAACAAGGAAAATATGAAGATG